>JBBRPX010000024.1:0-24411 GCA_038227505.1 Chitinophagales bacterium | reverse complement strand
GATAATTGTTTTAAGGGAAGGCTAAGGTAAATGCAATAAGGTAATATTAAAATAACATATGGTGTTATTAACTTTATTTACTTAATTATTAACCGTCTATTCACATACTAAGTCAGTTTATACACCGCTTGTACCCAAGGTTAATAACATACCTCTATCAACAGCCATTTGAATATTTGGAAATTTATCAACAATTAAAAAAATTGTAAATCCTTTTTTTACACTTTGTAAAAAAACATTTTGGGGAAAAAATTGGACGTCATTATTCAAATTATTGCATGATTTTAATTATGAGATGGTGCTTAAATTTCTAGTGAATGAATGGCATATATTTGCAATCAAATTTTTAATTAAAAAATGATCATTTCCTACAACTGGCTCAGCGAATATTTACCTGTTTCAATAGAACCTCAGAAGTTGAGCAAAATCCTTACTTCAATTGGGCTGGAGGTTGAAAGCTTGCAGAAATATGAATCGCTTAAAGGTGGTTTGGAAGGTATTGTTACCGGCGAAGTTCTTACCTGTAAAAAACACCCAGATGCAGACAAGCTAAAGATTACCACCGTTAATATTGGAACAGCGCTACCTGTGCAAATTGTTTGTGGGGCAGACAATGTAGCGGTAGGACAAAAAGTAGTAGTAGCAACCGTTGGCAGTACTCTATACCCATTTATTGGAGAGCCAATAAATATTAAAAAAGCAAAAATAAGAGGAGTTGAAAGTTTTGGGATGATTTGCGCTGAAGATGAAATTGGAATTGGTGAAAGCCATGCTGGAATCATCGTTTTGGAAAATAATGTAACACCAGGCACCAATGCCGCTGATATTTTTGAAACATACACAGATTTTATTTTTGAAATTGGGCTTACCCCCAATAGAATGGATGCTATGAGCCACCTTGGTGTTGCAAGAGATGTATGTGCTTACTTATGGCACCATGATAAAAAAGAAACACGTGTGCTTTCTCCTTTTAAAAACGGTTTTAAAGCTGATAATAATAGCCTTCCAATAACCGTAATAATAGAAAACAGCAATGCCTGTAAACGATATGCAGGCTTAAGTATCAGCAATATTAAGGTAAAAGAGAGCCCTGCATGGTTAAAGAATAAACTGAGAAGTATTGGGTTAAAACCTATTAATAACATTGTAGATATTACCAACTTTATTTTGCACGAAACCGGGCAACCTTTACATGCTTTTGATGCAGCAAAAATAAAAGGGAATACGATTATTGTAAAAAATGCAGCCGCAGGAATTTTATTTAAAACCCTTGATGATAAGGAACGTAAGTTATTTGCTGAGGATTTAATGATAGCAACCAGTGAAGAAAATATGTGTATAGCAGGGGTTTACGGCGGAAAAGAAAGTGGTGTAACACAACATACAACAAGTGTATTTTTAGAAAGCGCCTGGTTTAATAATGAAACAATACGCAAAACATCTTTAAAGCACGAACTGCGAACTGATGCTGCTGCTCGGTTTGAAAAAGGTGTGGACATCAGCAATACCGTAAATGTTTTAAAAAGAGCTGCATTATTGATAAAGGAAATTGCCGGTGGTCAAATAAGCAGCGATGTTATAGATGTATATCCCTCGCCCGCAGAAAAAACAACAGTTTCGTTGAAATACCATTATTTAAAAAAACTAAGTGGCAAAAATTATCATGCAGATACCATCAAAAATATTTTAATTGCTTTAGGTTTTGAAATATTAAAAGAAGGCATAGATGAGATATGGGTAAATGTGCCTTTTCATAAAACCGATATTAGTATAGCTGCTGATTTAGTGGAAGAAATTATGCGGATAGATGGATTGGATAATATAGAAATTCCTGCAACCATTTCTATTGCAACATCCACAGATTATGATAATAAAAAAAACGAACTAAAAGAAAAAATTGCCAATTATCTTTCAGCCAATGGTTTTGCCGAAATCTTTACAAACAGTATTACAGACAGTAAATATTATTCAGAAGAAAGGTTGGCCAGCACAGTAAAAATGATCAATAACCTTAGTGCAGATCTCGATGTGATGAGACCCTCATTATTACAGACCGGACTTGAAGTTGTATCATATAACATCAACAGAAAAAGTGTAGATCTGAAATTGTATGAATTTGGAAAAATTTACAGTTCAACTGCTGTAGGAAATTATAAGGAAGAAACCTATGTTGCATTTTATATTTCAGGCAATACAGCAATAACTGACTGGCAACAAAAAGATAAGAAGGCTGACTTTTATTATCTGAAAGGAATTTGTGAACAAGTACTCTCAGCCTGTGGTTTAAAAAATATTAATCTGAGTTTGTTAGATGATGATGATCTTCAATCTGGTATTAATATTTCTGTTGATAAAAAATTAATCGGAAAACTGGGTAATGTTTCGCAAAAATTACTGAAGCAATTTGGTATTAAAGAAACCGTTTTATTTGCAGATTTAAATTGGGATGAAATAATATTTTTACAGAATAAATCTAAGCTAACGTACAAAGAAATGTCTAAATTCCCGATAGTACAAAGGGATTTGGCCATTATTGTTGATAAGAAAACAGCCTATGCTGAAATTGAAGCTACCATAAAAGGAAATAAATTACCATCGCTTAAAAACATTAAATTATTTGATATTTTTGAGAGTGAAAAAATTGGCATTGATAAAAAATCTATGGCAGTAAATTTCACCTTTAGCGACGAAACCAAAACCCTTGCAGATACTGATACAGATGCAATGATGGGTAAAATTATTTCATCTTTAGAAAAACAACTGGCAGCAACTATAAGAAATTAATTTTTGGCAACTTTAAGCAACAATATCAACCAATTAAATTTAAAATTACAGTTGCTCCTAAAGCAATATGGAACACTGATTTCTGAGAATACCAATCAAAAAATCAAAATTAAAAGGCTGGAAGAAACTATTAGCCAAAATAAATCAGCGATCGAAAAACTTCAACAGGAGCAATTGATTTTAAAAGCATCGCTTGATGTAATGGACGAAGCAGAAAAGAAAAAACTGGAACAAAAAATTAATAGTTACGTCCGTAATATAGAAAAATGCATCTCTTTACTTGGTCATAATCAAACTGTATGAGTGAGCTCATTCCTGTAAATATCGTAATTGCAGACCGTACTTATAGAATAAGAACGAATGCGAGCGACGAAGAAATTATCAGGAAAACGGTGAGCATGATCAACGAAAAAATAATTGAATTTAAAATCCAGTTTGCCGGAAAAGACATGCAGGATTATATTGCAATGGTTATAATTTGGTATGCTACACAAAATGCGGGAGGAGAAGGTAATTCCATGCTCAATAAAGAAATGGCTGAAGCGTTAACAAAAATGGAATTACAAATAACGGAAACATTGGATAAAACACCTCTATTACCATAATGTCTAGGCAAGAAGTTTCTTATCTAGACATTATTAGTATCCGAGGATCGAAAACTAGTAGCGACCATTAAGTCATTGGCATTTATAGGGCTTTTTCATATCTTCGCTATATACCCTCTTTTAGGAGAGGGTTTTATATATTTTGCACTTTAAAAAACTAACTAAAAAATGGATTCAACTATAATTTACATCATCATTGGCATTGTTGCACTTGTTGCAGGCGTGCTTGGAGGCAAAGCTATCTTTGCAAAAAATACAGATAAACAAGTACAGGAAGCAGAATTGGAAGCAAAAAAATTAATTGCAGAAGCACAACTTAAAGCTGATACTTACAAAAAAGAAAGAGAAATAGAAGCAAAAGAGCGCTTTGCACAAATGAAGATTGACAGCGAAAAAGATGTGATGCTGCGCACCCAAAAAATTGTAGAAGGCGAGAATAAAATAAAGCAAAAAGAACAAAGCCTCAACCAAAAAGAAGCAAATGTAGATAAGCAAGTAAAAGATAATGACTTAATAAAAGACAATTTAAACAAGCAAATTGAAATTGTAAACGTTAAGCGTACTGAACTTGAAAAACATCAGGAAGAACATATTCGTAAACTGGAGAAAGTTGCAGGCTTAAGTGCAGAAGATGCGAAAGCGCAACTGATAGACGGAATGAAGCAGGAAGCACACTCACAAGCACTCGTATTGCAGCAAGAAATTATTGAAGATGCAAAATTAAAAGCAAACAAAGAAGCCCGTAAAATTGTTATACAAACAATACAGCGGACGGCTGCTGAGCAGGCGATTGAAAATTCTATAACTGTTTTTAATTTGGAAAGTGATGAAATTAAGGGTTCTATCATTGGGCGTGAAGGAAGAAATATTCGTGCAATAGAAGCTGCAACTGGTGTGGATCTTATTGTAGATGATACGCCTGAAGCAATTGTACTTTCCTCTTTCGATCCATTACGCAGAGAAATAGCCCGTTTATCATTACAGCGCTTGGTGGCAGATGGTCGCATACATCCTGCACGTATTGAAGAAGTAGTTGAAAAAACAAAACGTCAGCTGGATGACCAGGTAATGGAAATTGGCGAAAGAACTGCCATTGAACTTGGCGTACATGGTTTGCATAAGGAGTTAATTAGAATGATTGGCCGCATGCGTTTCCGTTCATCTTACGGGCAAAATTTATTAATGCACAGCAGAGAAACCGCCAACCTTTGTGGTATTATGGCGGCAGAGCTTGGCATGAATCCAAAACTTGCTAAACGTGCAGGATTATTACATGATATAGGTAAAGTGCCTGATGAGGAAACTGAATTAAGCCACGCATTATTAGGTGCAAAACTGGCAGAAAAATATGGCGAAAACCCTGCTGTGGTCAATGCAATTGGAGCGCATCACGACGAGATGGAAATGCTTTTCGTCATTTCTCCAATTATCCAGGCTTGTGATGCCATTAGTGGAGCTAGACCAGGAGCAAGAAGAGAAATAATGCAGCAATATATTCAGCGCATAAAAGACCTTGAAACCTTAGCTGCATCTTATAATGGTGTAGAAAAAGCTTATGCAATACAGGCTGGCAGAGAGTTAAGGGTAATTGTAGAAGCAGATAAAGTTACAGATGCTGAAAGCGATAAATTAAGTTTTGAAATAGCACAAAAAATTCAAACAGAAATGACTTTTCCTGGTCAGATAAAAGTTACTGTAATCAGAGAAAAAAGAGCGGTAAACATTGCGAGATAATAATTCATTTTATACTGTACGGCGATGATTTTCATCGCCATTTTTTTGGGCTTTTAATAACGTATTTACCTCAACATTTGTCCCGGTTTTTTGTTTCAATCTTACTTGCCCAAAGGCAGCAAAAAAGAATCTTCACTACAATCCAGCAAGCTATATTCATTTCTATTTCTATTAAGCGATGAAAACGATTATAAAAAAAATCTTTTTATACCGCCTTTATTATTAATTATTCCCTACATTTGCACTCCAAAAAAGAATTGACATGGACGCAGTAGCATTTGTACACGAGCAACTAACAGCAATACCAACATTACCTAAATTTAAGGCAGGTGATAACATTACTGTAAATTATAAAATTGTAGAGGGCGCAAAAGAGCGTATTCAAAGTTTTAAAGGTGATGTTATTAAGCGCCAGGGCGTTGGTTCTACAGCAACTTTTACAGTTCGTAAAATAAGTGATGGTGTAGGTGTAGAACGTTTGTTTCCTGCATTTTCTCCAAATATTGAGAGCATAGTTCTTAATAAAGTAGGTCGTGTAAGAAGAGCTAAACTTTATTTTCTAAGAGAAAGAAGCGGTAAAAGTGCACGTATTAAAGAAAAAAGAATGGCAGTTGGTCTTAAGAAAGGCAAAGCTTAATCTTAAAATATATTATACAAAAGCGAAACAGTTCTGTTTCGCTTTTTTTATATCTACAATTTTTTATAGTAGTATAGATATTAAGAAAAAGCTTATACACGTCAAACAGAAAATCTTGAACTTGGCATAAAATTTAGGTTAAGTTAACACACAGTTAAACCAAATAATAAAATCACAATCAAACCGGCTCTCTGGTAAAAACGTTTATCTTTACACTTTAAAACAAATTATATGATACTCAATACAATTTTCTTGATCTCAATGCCTGGAGGCAGTGAGTGGATATTAATAATACTTGTTGTCCTTTTAATGTTTGGGGGTAAAAAAATACCTGAACTTATGCGGGGTGTTGGCAAGGGAATGAGGGAATTTAATGATGCCAAAAACAATGTGAAAAATGAAATTGAAGAAGGTATGAAAGAAAAAGATGTTCGCACATCTGTTACTGCTGAAGAAATAAGATTGCAGGAGTTAAAGTTACAACAGATGAGAGAAGAGCAAGGTCTTAAAAACGCTTAGTAAAATAATACATAAATTGAGGTCGAAAAGTGCATGGAATATCTGCATTTTTCGACCTTTTTTATTTACACCATTGAGATAATTTATGTTTTCATTTAGCAATATTGAAGAATATCATATCGGCCTGCTTAAAAGCGAATTTTCATGTACCGAAGCTGTCAATTTTTATTTAAATAATATTGAAACAAACATACACCTAAATGCCTTTATTGAAATCTACAGAAACGAGGCGTTACAAAAAGCTATTTTTTTAGATGAACAAAGAGCACTTGGGCAACCTCTAAAAAAATTGCATGGTGTTGTCATTGCCATTAAAGATGTAATTTGTTACAAAGAACACAAGGTTACGGCGGCTTCAAAAATTCTTGAGAATTTTCAATCCTTGTACACCGCTTCCGCATTGCAGTTTTTAATAGATGAAGATGCCATTATAATTGGCAACTGCAATTGTGATGAATTTGCAATGGGCAGCACAAATGAAAATTCTGTGTATGGTAAAGTCTTAAATGCTTTAGACAATACAAAAGTGCCAGGTGGATCATCTGGTGGAAGTGCAGTTGCAGTGCAGGCAAATATGTGCATGGTTTCATTAGGCAGCGATACAGGAGGCTCGGTTAGACAGCCTGCAGATTTTTGTGGCATTATTGGCTTTAAACCTGGGTATGGAACAATATCCCGATTCGGATTAATTGCATACGCATCTTCATTTGATCAAATTGGTATTTTTGGTAAAAATGTAGAAGATGTAAAAATATTACTTCAAATAATGAGTGCTTACGACGCAAAGGATAGTACCATGAATATTGAACCTATAAAAGTAGCTAATGAAAAAAAGATTTTAAAACTTGCATATTTTAAACAAGCAATAAATCATAAAGGTTTAGATGCTGAAATAAGCTTAAAACTAAAAGCATATATATTATTATTAAAGGAAGCTGGTCATGAGGTTACTGAAATTGATTTTGAAATGCTGGATTATATAGTTCCTGCATATTATGTTCTTACAACTGCAGAAGCAAGCAGCAACCTTAACAGATATGACGGAATTAGGTACGGACATCAACAAATAGCAGAAGCAGAATCATTAAATGAATTTTATTTAAATAACCGTTCTAAGGCATTTGGGTTAGAAGTTAAGCGAAGGATAATGCTAGGCACTTTTGTTTTGAGCGCAGGTTACTATGATGCTTATTTTAGTAAAGCACAACAGATAAGACGGTTTTTGGTAAATGCCACAGAAGAAATATTCAGTTCTTATGACGCTATTCTAATGCCTGTAAGCCCCTGCACAGCATTTAATATTGGGGAAAATGACAAAGATCCTATAGCAATGTATTTATCAGATATTTATACTGTATTCGCAAACTTAGCGGGTATTCCGGCTTTAGCTCTACCCCTATTTTCACACAGTAATAACATGCCATTTGGTATACAAATTCTCTGTAATAAACAACAAGAGTTACTTTTGCTGAACATTTCAAAGACACTTTCTCAATTAAATAACGAGAAAGTTTAAAAAAATGACAAAAAAAACATTTCTATATTTTCTTGTTTTTATCTTCTCAATAAATGTCGGTTTTACACAAACAGTTATACACGAAGTACCGGAGGCGCTTGCTGATACCACATTACATGTAATTAAAGAAGAACAGGAAATTATCGATGAAATTATAGAAACCAAAGCGGCTCCCCGAAAGGATAAAGTTCAATATTTTAGTAAGCTTACTAGATATGGTTTTAAGAATTTATTTCCTACTTATTCTTATAATGCATCAATGCCATACTCTTCGCAGGTTAATCCCCAGGCTGAATCCTTTATGCAAGATTACCTAAGATTGCATGGAAGACAATTAACTGGAATGAAAGCTTGGTGTATGCCTTATTTTAATTTAATTGACAACATCTTCACACAATACGGACTACCAAAGGAACTTAAATACTTAGCTGTTATTGAAAGTAATTTAAAAACAAGTGCCACTAGTTGGGTTGGCGCAAGTGGTCCATGGCAATTTATGCCATACACCGCTAGAGAAAATGGGTTGGTTGTGAATGGTATGGTTGATGAGCGAAGAGATTATTTTAAAAGTACACATGCCGCAGCTAGGTATTTGCTTTCTCTATACAAACAAACCCATGATTGGTTATTGGTGATTGCTGCTTACAACGGTGGACCTGGAAGAGTTTTTTCTGCAATACAAAGAAGTGGAAGTAGAAATTTTTGGTCTCTACAATATAACTTGCCTGAAGAAAGTAGAAACCACGTAAAAAAATTTATTGCAACGCATTATATCATGGAAACCGGTGGTGGCAGTGCAGGCTTTGGTAGTACCGGGTTCAGCCTTAATACAGGCGGTGGAACTGCTGTAAATCCATACGTAAATAAACCTACACTAACTGTAGCAGAAATGGAAACTGCAGAAACAGAAACCATAACCGGTAAATATAATTCTGTAATTATTGCCAAAAGTATCTCGATGGATATCGTCGCTTTTAATCGTTACAATCCATTATTTGATAATCAAATTGCTACAAACGGTAAGTATGAACTCATACTACCACAAGACAGAATGCGCCAATTTCTTTCAACAAAATACCAGATTTTAAATGAGTGTGTGCAATTCTTGCTTGGCGATACTGAGATTCCAAATAACACCATGGAGTATAAATCCAAAAAAGAAAAAAAGGGAAAGTCTTAGTTTAAAATGCAGATAAACATTTACGACGTTAACACTTGTATGATCGCATTTGCTTTTAACATACACTCCTCATACTCTTCTTCAGGCTCACTATAAAAAGTTATACCACTTCCAGCAAAAAACGATACTTCTTCACGCTGTTCATTGTAAAAAATACTCCTAATCACAACGTTAAAATCAAAATCACCAGTGGGTGTTATATATCCAATACTACCCGAAAATAAATCTCGTTGAGAGAACTCATATTGTTCTATAAGTTCCATCACCCTCTTTTTTGGTGCCCCAGTCATTGAGCCCATAGGAAAGCACCCTTCGATGGCGTCAGTAAATTTTTTACCAACTGTCAAAATTCCTTTTATAGTGCTTATCATTTGGTGTACTTGAGGAAAACTGTATACGGCAAATAACTCCTTTACGTTTACTGAACCTTTTTGGCAAACCATACTCATATCGTTGCGTACTAGATCAACAACCATTACATTTTCGCTTTTTTCTTTTGTACTGGTAGTTAAATATTTTTTGTTTAAATCATCTATAACTGGATCTGTATGTCGTTTACTTGTACCTTTTATTGGCTGCGACATAAGTTGCATTCCTTGCTTCTGTAAAAAACGTTCGGGACTTGCGCATAAACAATAGTTGCTATTCAATTTGTACAAAGCACCGAATGGAGCAGGAGATAATTCAGTTAGTTTACGATAGGTGTAAATAGGATTAATTACTGCCTTGTTAACAGCAAACTTTTGACAAAAATTTATCTCATAGCAATCCCCTCTTTTTATATGCTCTTTTAATTTTTTTATAGCAGCGACGTACTGATCCTTATTAATAGAAGGTTGTATTTGTAAGGAAATACTTTTTTCAAAATGATGTATTTCGGTTTTTTCAATTTCATCAATGATTGCTTCAAAAGGTTTATTGCTTTTTAAAACTTCAATTTTATTTGCAGATAGTTTTATAATAGTTTCTGGTTCAAAGAAAAAACCATCACCAAAATTTATATCGTCAGTTTTATTCTCCGTATAACTTTTTCCGCCGGCATTATAGCCTAAATGACCAAATAACCAAGTTGGCTTTTCGTCATGAAATTTCTGTAACGCTTGTAAATCATTTTCTCCATTAAAAGAATAAGCTTTCACACAGCCTACACCCAAGATGCACTCGAACGAAGCATCTTCAAAAGAATAATGATTGTTATCCAACAAACAAAAAATGTTGAACTGGTTAGCCCAATTCAACATTTTTATTTTAAAATTTTCGAAAAAATTATCTTTTTTACTCATTAAATTTAATAGTCATCATCATTAAATCGCCCCCCTTTACCCCCGCCTAAATCGTCATCGTCATCAAACAAATCAAACTCTTTAAAATCTTCATCTAACTTTAAATCATCATCTTCATCCTTAACTTTTTTGCCCGCAGCTTTTTTTACCTTTGATGCAGGCACGTCAAACTCATCAAAATCTTTGTCCCAGTCTTCATCTTCTTCTGTTTTTTCCCAGTCATCAACTACATCAATATCATCTTCATCATCATCATCGTCAGATGATTTTTTTGCTTTTCCTTTTATCGCTTTTTTTGGGATTTCTTCATCCAAGTCGTCTTCTAAATCATCGTCATCTTTTAAATCTTTTTCCTTAGACGATTTAGCTTTTGCCGATGTTGCTTTCTCTCCTGTTTTGGGATTAGCGGTTTTTTTGCCGATATCTTTTTTTACTGCCATTATCTTTATGGATTAGAAATGTAAATTTTGGACGGTAATTTTAAATAGCCAAATATTTTCGATAATATTTTTAATAAATTTTTAAATACTTACAAGCTGCTCTCTTCCTGGTCCATTGCTTATATACTTGACAGGCACTTTTAAAAAATCATTTAAGTAATTTATATAGGTATTCATTTCTGCAGGCATATTTTCGAAAGCTTTTACTGCAGTAATATCGGTATTCCATCCCTTTAAAGATTTGTATGATGCCTCGATAGGAAGCTTATTCATTTGAAAAGGAATTCTGCTGATTTCCTTTCCATTTATTTTATAAGAATTGCAAACCTTTAATTCTTCCAATCCATCTAATATATCTGCCTTTGTCATTACAATTTGGGTAACACCGTTTATCATGCATGCAAATTGAAGCGCCACAAGATCAATCCAGCCACATCTTCTTGGTCTACCTGTAGTGCTGCCAAATTCGTTGCCTGTATTGCGTAAAAAATCTCCTGTGGTATCAAATAATTCAGTAGGGAATGGACCACTTCCAACTCTTGTACAGTAAGCCTTTGTTATTCCTATTACGTCTTTTATTTTTTGAGGTGCAATACCTAGGCCTGAGCAAACACCACCTGTAATTGTACTGCTGCTTGTAACAAAAGGAAATGTACCAAAATCTACATCGAGCATGCTTCCTTGCGCACCTTCTGCAAGTACCCTTTTACCTTCAGCTATTTTCTCGTTTATAAAATATTCTCCGTTTACTATATTTAATTCTTTTAAAAATTCCAACGCATCAAAAAATTCTTCTTCCCATGCAGAAATATCTTCCTGAAAATTAAAGCTATCTAGCAATCTTTGGTGTTTAAGCCTAAGTTTGATGTATTGTGAAGTAAAACTTTTGTCTTTTAAATCTCCGACCCTTAGTCCATTTCTGCCGGTTTTATCCATGTATGCAGGACCAATTCCTTTTAAAGTACTTCCAATTTTTTCTGTTCCCTTACTTAACTCACTTGCCTTATCCAAAGCCCGGTGTGTAGGTAATATTAAATGTGTACGTTCACTTATAAAAAGATTTTTTTTATAGTCAACGCCAAATGCAGCTACCGATTCACATTCTCTTTTTAAGGTTACAGCATCTAACACTACACCGTTTCCTATCAGGTTTATTTTATCTGCATGAAAAATACCACTAGGTATTTGATGCAACACAATTTTTTTATCGTTCACATATAAAGTGTGCCCGGCATTTGGACCACCCTGGAATCTGGCAATAACATCGTAGTCTTTAGCAAAATAATCTACAATTTTACCTTTCCCTTCATCGCCCCATTGTAGACCCAAAATAACATCAACCATAATAAACTTTATTTATCTGTACATTTTTTAATGTACATTTTTTAAAATTAAGAAAGGTAAAAACAATACTTTTCTAAGCAGTAAAAGTAAAATGAAAAAAAACAAAAAACTAAATATTGTTTGCATTTAAATACCTAATTGACAGCGATAACAGATTTGGATTATGAAACCTTCTAAATATTTAGAAAAGAAAAAAGCCGCCTAATTTAAAGAGACGGCTTTTATTATAAGATTAAATTTATTACTATTTGCCTCCACTCATCTTAGCCTCTATGCTAAGTGTAGCATGCGGTACAGCACGTAACCTTGCTTTGTCAATTAATTTACCGGTTATTCGGCAAACACCATATGTTTTATTCTCTATTCGCATCAATGCTTTTTCTAAGTGATCGACAAAAGTTATTTGACGACTTGCCATTTGGCTAAGTTGCTCTCTTTCCATACTTAAACTACCATCTTCCATTGTCATATAGCGACCATCTCCTTCATCTCCACCCATATCATCTTTGCGAGTAATAAGACCTTGCAAATATGCAAGTTCTTTTTTTGCAGAACCTAGCTTACGCTGAATCAACTCTTTAAACTCTGAAAGATCTGCATCACTGTACATAACAATTGGAGCTCCAGGATCTGCCGGTGCTTTATCTAAAACAGATTTCGTAAAATCAGGCTCGTACTTACGGGATGTTTTGGTATTTATTTTTGGTAAAACAACCGGTTTTTGCACCACCGGTTTTGTTGGTGCCGCCTTTGGTGGAGATTTAACGACTTCTATTGCTTTTGCAGGAGCTTTCACTGCTTCAACTTTTGCATTAGCCTTTTTAACTGGCTGTGATTTTGGTTCAACTTTTTTTGCTTCTATCTTTTTAGCCAATTGTTTTACAGGTTTTTGTTGAGGTGCATTTTTAGCTAAAGCTTTTGCAACACTCTTGTTAACTAATTTTGCAGCAACCTTTTTGGCAGGTTTAGCTACATTTTTTACCACTTTTCCTGTCGGTTTAATTACAGGTTTCATAGCTTTATTCGCCACCTTTGCTACGGGTTTTGTAACAACCTTCTTAGGCGTAGGTTTTGCAACAATCTTTTGTGCCACCGGTTTTACCGCAGTTTTTTTTGAAACAACTAACTTTTTTGCAGGTACTGATTTTTTGGAAGGGGCAAGTTTTGATTTTGCTGCCGGTGGGACAAACTTCTTAACAGGCTTTTTTACTATTTGTTTTGCAGGTACTTTTTTGGTAGCCATAAATTAGTTGTTATTTTTTTATAACATTTACTTTTAAGGTGGCTTCGTTAACTTCAATTTGTGTGCCTTGTTGTAAATCAGCTACGAATTCAAGTTTTTCTGCCAATATTTCCGCGCAAATATAGTCTTTAAATTTCATAAATGAATTGTGAACGGTTTCATTTTCAGATACAAACACATCTATCCTGTCTGTGAGTTCAAATCCATTGTCTTTTCTAATATTTTGAATTTTGTTGACAAATTCCCTTGCATACCCTTCCATTTGTAACGTTTCTGATATTACTATATCTAAGGCAACAGTCAATGATCCCCTGCTAGCAATTTCATAACCAGGAATTTCGTCAGTAATTATTTCAATATCTTCAGCATTTATGGCGATTTGTTCACGATCCTCCGCTATGACTTCATCTATAAGCAAAAATCCACCAATTTGAACTTTCTCAATAATCTCATTACTAAATTTTTCTATTTCACCGGCTGCCCATTTCATTTTAGTTCCTAATTTCTTCCCTAAAATCTTAAAGTTGGCTTTTGCTTTTTTTCTTATAAAGTCATTATCAACTCCTAAAATTTCTATTTCTTTAATATTAGTTTCCGTTTTTACGATGTCTTCTATCAGTTTAATATTATCTGCCATCTCTTCGTTTTGTGCAGGTATAAAAACTTTTTGTAATGGCTGCCTGACTTTTATGTTGACTTTTTTACGCAAAGAGAGAATTAGTGAGGATACATCCTGAGCTAATTGCATTCTTTTTTCCAAAGCAACATGAATGACTGATTCATCCTCTTTTGGATAGAAACTATGATGTATGCTTTCGTGGGTTTCTCTTTTGGTAGCGGCGTTAAGATTTTGAAACAACCAGTCTGCGAAAAATGGCGCAATAGGGGCGATAAGTTTGCTAATGGTTTCCAAACATTCGTACAAAGTTTGAAATGCAGCTATTTTATCCTCCTCATATTCTCCCTTCCAAAAGCGGCGACGACAAAGGCGAACGTACCAGTTACTCAACAATGTATCTACAAATTCTTCAATAGCCCTACCTGCTTGTGTAGGTTCGTATGCATCAAAATTTTCAGTAACGTTTTTAATAAGCGAGTTAAGGCAAGATAAAATCCACTGATCTATTTCCGGTCTTTTACGAAGCGGTATATACTCCTCTTTAAAAGTAAACCCATCCACATTAGCGTATAAAGCAAAAAATTGATAGGTATTGTAGAGTGTTCCAAAAAATTTGCGCTGTACCTCCTTTATGCCTTCTTCATCAAATTTCAGACTGTCCCAAGGCGAAGCATTGGTTATTAAATACCACCGTGTTGCATCTGCTCCGTAACTTTCTATTGTTTTAAAAGGATCAACAATGTTTCCCAATCGCTTACTCATTTTAACCCCATTCTTATCAAGTACTAGTCCATTACTAACTACAGTTTTATAAGCAACACTATCAAACAACAAAGAACCAAGTGCATGTAATGTATAAAACCATCCACGGGTTTGGTCTACACCCTCTGCTATAAAATCAGCAGGAAAGGCAGCATTTTCCGGCTGCCCAAACAATGGTGAATTCTTATCAGCAGCATGGTACTTCCAAAAATTGTCGGTGCTTAGCTCTCCAAAATCATTTGAGCTCGCATCAGGCAAACCCCATTGAGCATATGGCATTGCTCCACTGTCAAACCAAACATCAATTAAATCGGGTACCCGTTTCATTGGCATACCGGAGGGTGAAACCAGAATTATGTCATCAACATAAGGTTTATGCAAATCAAGTATTCCTTCGTGTAAATAATGCTTGTTGGTTTCACCACCCAATACATCTGCAGCTTTTTTAATTTCGTTATTAAGTTCAGCAATACTGCCAATACACACTTCCTCTTCGCCATTCTCCGTTTTCCAAATTGGCATTGGTGTTCCCCAAAAGCGAGACCGGCTTAAATTCCAATCAACCATATTTTCCAGCCAGTTACCAAAACGCCCTGTGCCGGTGCTTGCAGGTTTCCAGTTGATGGTTTTGTTAAGCTCCACCATTCTATCTTTTACCGCAGTAGTTTTTATGAACCACGCATCTAAAGGATAATAGATAATTGGTTTATCAGTACGCCAGCAATGAGGGTAGCTATGCTCATATTTTTCAACTTTAAAAGCCCTGTTTTCTTTTTTCAGCTTTACCGAAATATCTATATTCACATCTATATAATCGGCTTCGTCTTTATAATTTTTTACAAAACGACTGCTGAATTCGCCAACACCATCCACAAATTTTCCTTGCCTGTCAACAAGTGTTAATATGCCTAAGTTATTTTTTTTACCAACACGATAATCATCTGCACCAAAGGCAGGAGAAGTATGCACTATGCCCGTACCATCTTCTGTTGTGACAAAATCTCCTAATATTACACGGAACGGTTTTGCACCTGGCGTTATTTCCTGTATTTTTTCTAAAGTATTGGCTTCAAAAGGTAATAACTGTTCGTACTCTATTCCTACCAAATCGCTTCCTTTAAATGTTGCAATAATTTTCCATGGAATTAATTTGGTGTCGGCAGAATAATTTTCAAAATCGCCATTTTCTCCGTCCTCCTTAAAATATTTACCTACTAAATTTTTGGCGAGAATAACATTGTTTGGGAGATGCGTGTATGGGTTAAAAGTTTTTACTAAGACATATTCGATATTAGGACCTACTGTCAATCCTAAATTGGAAGGCAATGTCCATGGAGTAGTTGTCCATGCCATAAAGAAGATATCTCTTACATCCCTTTCCGAGGATGGGGCTTTCGAATCTACTATTACCTCACCCCCCGCCCTCTCCAAAGGAGAGGGGGCTGAGCCTTCAGTATTAGAAAATATTTTTGAAATTGTTGAGCGTAATCTATTGTCTGTTGTCTGTTGTCTTTCGTCAATTTTAAACATCACCGTCGCACTTGTATCCTTCACATCTTTATAGGTGCCGGGCTGGTTTAGCTCATGAGATGATAATCCCGTACCTGCCGCAGGAGAATATGGCTGAATGCTCACACTTTCATACAAAAAATCTTTTTTGTATAATTGGCTAAGGCACCACCACAATGTTTCAATATAATTATTTTCAAAAGTAACATACGGGTTATCAAGATCTACCCAGTAACCCATTTTTTGAGTAATGTCGTCCCATTTATCTTTGTATTGCATTACGACTTCTCTACACTTCTTATTGTAATCTTCAACTGATATTTTTTTACCGATATCTTCTTTTGTAATTCCTAATAATTTTTCGACACCAAGCTCAATAGGTAACCCATGAGTATCCCATCCACCTTTGCGTTTTACCTGAAACCCCTGCATGGTTTTATACCTGCAAACCAGGTCTTTTAAAGTACGGCTAATTACATGGTGAATACCAGGCATACCATTCGCACTGGGCGGACCTTCGTAAAAAACAAAAGGAATGTTACCTTCCCTTAAATCAACGCTCTTATTGAAGGCGTCCGTAGATTCCCATTGTTTTAATATTTCTTCGCTTATTGATGAAAGATTAAGCTGTCCGTAAGTTTTATATCCTACACTCATCCAATATTTTTTTAAATTGTGTGCAAAGGTACATTATACGTAATTACGTTTTTTCAATATTTAAGCTATCAAATTGAAAACATATTAATTCAAACTTTCACTGAAGGCACTTAAAACAAAAACAGCTTAGAAAATAAATTCTAAGCTGTATCTCTATTATTCAAACTAAACAAACTACCATCTTTAATAACACAATACTTCTAGTGCATTAATAATTCGCAAGGCTTAATACCTGTTTGCTTTTTAAAAGCTGTACTAAAATGTGAGATAGAAGAATACCCAAGTAGATGAGATACCTCAGTTACACTCAACCCTTTTTCGTACAAAAGATATTTAGCGTGTTCCATTCTTTGGCTTTGGTAAAAATCAAATATCGTTGTACCAAAAATTTCTTTAAATCCTTTCTTTAAATAACATTCATTGATAGCAACTTTTCTGCTTAAAGCCTTAATGGTAATTGGTTCACCGATACGCTGCAATAAAATTTCTCTTGCTTTAATAATCTTATCTCTGTCTGCTTCGTTAGATAAAAACTTGCAGCTAAATGTAGCTTCTTCTTTGTCTCCCAACATACAATCCATGCTGTATAAAAGTAAAATTTGCATTTGTGCGTTTACAAAAATATTTGCATGGGTATCAGTGTATGTATGGTTCAACAATGCATCAATAGCCATTCTTGTTTTACCACAAAGAGGTAAGATCTTACTAAAAGAATTTTGATGGGTAAATGCCAATACATTATCTGAAAAGGATGGAGAGTTCTTATTTGCCTTTACAAATTGCTGCAAATACGACGGTGAGAAACTAAAGCTTAACACATCTATTGTTTCAGCTTTTTCAGGACAGTTTTTCGTGCTGTTTGTCTTAGAGTTTTCGCATTCTGTTTGTTTTTGGTCGCAGTAAATGTTTCCACTTAAACAAAACTTTAGTTGGAGATTGTTAGAAACCTCATCGTTGGTAATATACATGTATTCTAAAATACCTGTATCATCAATTGACCATTGAGGTTGTCTTTTATATCTCTTTATAGAGTACTGAATGGACCCCGGAACATTGCGATCAACTTCGTGTAAGAGTTGCAAGTCTTCCTGTAAAAAGGGTTGTCTCTGCGCTAACGATAATATATCTTGTGCCAATATTGTCATGTTGTAAAACTAACGAACATTAGTTAATTGAAAAAATAAATTTTGAACTTTAACATTTGGTGTTGCAACATTAATTAAAATTCTTTTCAATATTGTCACTATTTTATCCTATTTCGTAAATTATATTACAGCACAATGCGTTTTTTAATTAAAGTGGTAATACTATTCATTTTTTCATAAAAATTCTTTTTGAAAGTTGCATTTGGGAAGACTAAAACACAAATTATTATGTTGCAAAAGATGTTGGCAAATGGTTTAAAACACATGTGTTTTAAGCTTGAAAAACAATCTGTTTTCCTTAACTTCGCCCGCATCCGATTTATAAAGTTTGTAACCAATTATGAGTATAGAAAATGAAGTTTTACCAGAAGCTGCAATGCCCGTTTACGGCGCAGACAGCATAACTGTTTTAGAAGGTTTAGAGGCTGTTCGTTTACGACCGAGTATGTACATTGGAGATACCGGGGAAAAAGGGCTTCATCACCTAGTTTATGAAGTGGTCGATAACTCAATTGACGAAGCACTTGCAGGCTGGTGTAAAAATATTACTGTCACAATACATGAAGACAATTCCATTTCGGTGGAAGATGATGGTCGTGGTATTCCAACAGGTATCAATACAAAAGAAAATAAATCAGCACTCGAAATTGTAATGACGGTATTACACGCAGGTGGTAAGTTTGATAAAGACACTTACAAAGTTTCTGGCGGTTTGCATGGTGTGGGTGTAAGTTGCGTAAACGCACTCAGTACAAAATTAATAGCTACCGTAAACAGAGATGGTAAAAAATATGAGCAGGAATATTGTATTGGCGTTCCTCAATATGCAGTAAGAGAAATTGGCACAAGTGAGCATACAGGCACACACGTTCACTTTTGGCCTGATAAAAGTATTTTTTTAACTACAGAATACAAAAGAGATATTTTAGAAGGACGTCTAAGAGAACTTTCTTTTCTAAATAAAAAAATTAATATCATCCTCAACGATTTTAGAGAAAAAGAAGAGGACGGAAATTATTACAAAAAAACTTTTTATAGCGAAGGTGGTATTGTAGAGTTTGTAGAGTATCTGGATAAAAAAGCAGGTCGCAGTCCGTTGATACCAATTGTTATTTATTGCGATGGGTATGATGAAAAAAACAATGTAGTTGTTGAAGTTGCTATGACTTACAACGCAGGTTATTCAGAGCATTTATTCAGTTACGTAAACAACATCAACACCATTGAAGGTGGTACACACGTTGCAGGTTTTAGAAGAAGCATTACAAGGGTATTTAAATCGTATGGTGAAAAAAATGGCATGTTTGAAAAAGCAAAAGTTGCCATTGAAGGAGATGATTTTAGAGAAGGAATTTCAGCCATCATTTCTGTAAAAGTACCTGAACCACAATTTGAAGGACAGACAAAAAGCAAACTTGGTAACAACGAAGTAAGTGGTATTGTTGATACTACATTGAGCCGTGTACTCGAGAACTATTTGGAGGAAAACCCGAAAGATGCCAAGACAATTATACAAAAAGTAATTTTAGCTGCACAGGCAAGAGCCGCCGCAAAACGTGCAAGAGAATTGGTGCAACGTAAAACGGTTTTAGTGGGTGGCGGTTTGCCGGGTAAACTGGCAGATTGTTCGGATAAAGATCCAGGTCGTTGCGAGTTATTTTTGGTGGAAGGAGACTCGGCAGGTGGAACAGCAAAGCAGGGTCGTGACAGAAGTTTTCAGGCTATACTACCATTGAGAGGTAAAATTCTTAATGTAGAAAAAGCCATGGAGCACAAAATTTACGACAATGAAGAGATACGTAATATGTTTACTGCACTTGGAGTAAAAATTGGAACATTAGAAGATGCAAAAGCATTGGATATTTCAAAACTTCGTTACCACAAATTAATAATAATGACGGATGCTGATGTGGATGGTAGCCACATTGCAACATTGATAATGACCTTCATTTTCCGCTACATGAAGGAGCTTGTAGAAAACGGATACGTTTACATTGCACAGCCACCCTTATACCTTGTAAAAAAAGGAAAAGAACAGGCTTATGCATGGGACGATGCCGAGCGTAAAGTAGAAACTGCAAGAATTGGCGGCGGCAAAGATGACAGTGTAAACATTCAGCGTTACAAAGGTTTGGGAGAGATGAATGCAGACCAATTATGGGAAACAACGATGAATCCTGCAACCCGTACTTTAAAACAGGTAACCATAGATAGCCTTACTACAGCTGATGGCGTTTTCTCTATGCTAATGGGCGATGAAGTACCACCACGCAGAGAGTTCATAGAAAGCCACGCTAAGTATGCTAAGATTGATGTGTAAACAGTATTGAGTATTGAGATATTAGTAAAGAGAAAGCCCGAAATAAATCGGGCTTTTTTTTAAAATTGTGCGCTCATCAATTGAAAATTTATTAACTTTTTTCCGGGCTCATATCCGCTACAATCTTTTTACCCCGCCAAAGGCGCATTATAAAAAGGATTTGCACTTCTATCCTGCTCTTCAACTTTTTGTCCTTATTTAGCTTTTACAAAAATCTGCTACCGAAAAGATATTAAAGAAGTTAATGGATACCGAAGTCCTGAATACCCCATCATATCTACTTTTACATTACCTACAGAAATAGGACTTTCAACCCTAAGAATTACATGGTTTGGGTCATCGGTCACCCATGCAGTCATTTTTTCACCACCTTCAAACATTGTTCCTTTTATAAGTAATGGTTTAAATTTTATGGCATTAAATCTACCATATTGGGTTTTTATTTTTTCTTTGCCGAGGTAACGAATATAGAGGTGGTAAACTTCATCATCTAAAAACATATCAAATGGAATTTTATCCCCGGCTTTGTATTTGTTCCAGTTAATATTACGGGCATAATACATGGCACTCACAACATCCTGCATACAGTCAGATATTTTAAAAACACCTTTTGTACTTACAGCCGTATTGGATGCCTGGTTAAATGTTACATTATTGTATATTTTTATTTTTCCTTCCTCCACATTCCTAATAAATTTTATTGGAGACATGGTTGCAGTATCGATATAACTTTCATAACGATCTCTAACCTTAAAGAAATTATCAAAAAAAGAATAGGTTTTGCCTTCACCAATACAATGGTAAACTGGCTTACCATTAAAACGCTCCAAAGCGGTTGTAAAGCTGGCCTCGCCTGCGCCAATGTATGCACCCATAGCATTATAATAAACCTTCATAACGATTTTTTCACCAGGCATAAAAGCGGAATTTCTTACACCACAGAAATCTCCTCTTTGTGCAAAAGAAAAAGATGTAATGAATGAAAACGCCAGCAAGCAGTAACATAATTTAGTAAAGTTCTTCATTTGTCTTTTAATATTTTAATTCCGAAAATAAGCAAGCTTCCTATGATGGCAGGTATCATCAAATTAATTATCCAGATGCCCAGAGATGCTGCCTGAATTCCGATTAGATTATTGCTGTATATCTGCAAAATTTCTAAACTGGCGGCGGCCCTTATTGGCAACTCCGTAAACCCAATGGTTGGTGCAATTGCCATAACCAGATAAAACACCGTAAGTAACCTAAAACATGTAAAAAAACTTATCTGCACCTGCATTACTTGCAAGAGCAGAATGAATTGCAAAATAAATACCATGTACCGCAAAAAAGATAAAAATAGAATTCTTAACAATTGTTTACGTGAAAACGTATTTAACAAAACAATGTGTACAGCAACTTTTTTTAAAAAATTTATCTTGTTAAACAACCTTACCAGCAACCCAACCCTAAAATATATTAATAATAAAAAAATTGCTGCAGATGCACTTATATAAAACAATACATCATCAGTGTAAGCCGGTAAGGAATTAAAGAGATGGTTATCTCCATCAAAATATTTTAAATAAATAAGCCCGGTTGTACCCATTATTACAGTAATAAATAACTGGCTTATACTACCAAGAATGGTTAATGGAATTGCATCTAACCTGTTTTCTTCTTTCACATATAAAATACGCCCACCATACTCACCTACCCTATTAGGCGTAAGCATTGTAATGCTGCAACCTGCAAACACGCTTTTAAAACAATTTGTAAAAGATAATTTTTCAAGCGGCGTCAAAAGAATTTGCCATTTTCTAGCCTCTATACCCCAGTTTAAAAGCATTAGCAAAAATGCAAACCAAAGGGCTGGGTTTTCAAAACTATCTTTAATTTGCATCCACCTTTCGGCAAGATCATTTTGATGTGATATTTGTTTGTATAAACTCCAGCTGAGAAATAAGAAGATTAATGGACCTAGAAACCAGTTGAATAATATTTTGATACTTTTGCGCAGATATAAATTTTGGTAAAAATAGCGCCAGCATTGCAAAAGACAACAAAAATAATTTTAGGAATAGATCCCGGTACTATTGTGATGGGATACGGCATTATAAAAGTGAAAGACAAAACGGTTTCGTTGGTAGACATGGGCATTTTAAAACTAAATGCCAAACAGGATGCATACGAACGTTTAGAAAAAATACACAGCCGGGTTGTAGAAATAATACAGGAACATAAACCTACCAGTTTTGCAATTGAAGCACCGTTTTTTGGTAAGAATGTACAGAGTATGCTTAAGCTAGGTCGTGCGCAGGGTGTTGCGATAGCTGCTGCTATGCAGGCAGGACTATCAGTTACAGAATACTCACCTAAAAAAGTAAAACAGTCTATTACCGGCAATGGCAATGCAGATAAACTGCAGGTATCTAAGATGCTTCAATCTATATTAAAGTTTGAGGGGGAACATACTTGGCTAGATGCTACAGATGCATTGGCGGTGGCACTTTGCCATCATTTTCAGCAGAGTAATATATTGGCAACAGGCGCAGGTGGAAAAAATGACTGGAAAAATTTTATAGCTAAGAATCCAGGAAGAGTAAAAATTAAACTTTAAAAACGCTGCCTTAAAAATTTACAAGGTTTATAAATTCCCAACAATCCTATCTTGTATTTCTTTCATTTCTTCTGCAGATACTTTTAATTTTTCTCGTGTAAAATTTAAATCGTCTGCTGTATTCATAGGTATCAAATGTACATGTGCATGGGGTACTTCAAGCCCAATTACACTTATGCCACAACGTTTGCAGTTAAACGATTTTTCTACAGCAAATGCAATTGATTTTGAAAACAACAATATCTCCGCTAAATAATTATCAGGAAGGCTAAATAATTTATCGACCTCCATCTTTGGCACTACTAAAACATGCCCCTTAACCAATGGAAACACATCTAAAAAAGCTAAAAAATGCTCATCTTCCTTAATTTTATAAGACGGTATTTTCCCAGCAATTATTTTTGAAAAGATTGACATTATTGAAAAATTTTTATAAAATAAAAAACCCGTTCATAAGATACGAACGGGTTGTAAATTAAATAAAACTTATTAGATGGAAATTTCTTTTACTTCAAACTTTAAAATACCTGCAGGCACGTTCACTTCTGCAATTTCACCTTTCACTTTACCTAATAGGCCTTTACCAATTGGCGATGTTACAGAAATTTTCCCCTGCTTTAAATCAGCCTCGTTCTCAGAAACGATTTGATAAGTAACTGTTTTTTTTGTGGTTAAATTGAGGAGCGTTACTTTGGTTAAAATACTAACTCTGCTTGTGTCAATGGTTGTTTCATCCAATATTCGTGCAGTAGAAACGACCCCTTCTAAATAATTAATTCTTGCTTCGAGCAAACCCTGTGCTTCTTTGGCCGCATCGTATTCTGCATTTTCTTTAAGATCTCCTTTTTCTCTCGCTTCTCCTATAGCAGCACTTGCCGCAGGTCTGTCTACACTTTTTAATTTGTGCAGATCTATCTGTAGCTTATCAAAGTTTTCCTGTGTTACATAATTAGTATCCGACATACAATTTGTTTTGAGTTTTACTAAAAAAAATACAACGCTCCATTTTGCTGGAGCGTTGTAGGTATACAAATATAAGGAAAAGTCTTTTAGATAGTTCCCAAAATCAGGCTATGTTAAGTTGCGCAAGCTTACCAATAAGCACTTCACTCATTTTTAAAAAAGCCTCATTGCTATAGCCAGCAATATGTGGTGTAATGAGCACATTATCCTGATTTAAAAGAAAATCCATTTGCTCTTTTTCTATTGCCGATAATGTTTCGAGCTTTTCATTTTCCAGCACATCTAATGCTGCACCCTTTATTTTGCCGTTTTGTAAAGCGTTAATTAAAGCCGCAGTTTCAATCACATTACCACGGGAAGTATTGATGATAAAAGGATTATTTTTCAGTTTATCAAAAAAAGCATCGTTGGCCATGTGCTTTGTAACATCACTTAGTGGAACGTGAAAACTGATTACATCCGCATACCGGCAAATTTGTTCAAGATCGGCCTCCCGGATAAAAATACCGCCAAACCCATTTTTATTGATATCATAACCCAGCATGGTAACAT
>JBBRPX010000023.1:0-24882 GCA_038227505.1 Chitinophagales bacterium | reverse complement strand
TATAAACTATTTTTTCAGTCGCCACTTTTTGAGCAGTTGTGCTCAATTTCATACTGCTTAATATTAGCAGCATAAAAAAAGACTTTAAAAAGGTTAATATTTCAATCTTCATTGTGGTAGGCTACAATCATCGTTTTAATAGGTAAAATTACAAATCTTTGGCGGGTATTTATATTCATATTCCATTTTGCAGGCAGGCATGCAGTTATTGTAATTTTCACTTTTCTGTTTCCTTAAAAAATAAAGAAGTATTAATAAATGCCTTAGTGAAAGAAATAGAAACAGAAAGTAATTTTATTACAGATGATTCTATCGAAACAATTTATATAGGTGGGGGCACACCAAGTTTATTAAATGAATATGAATTGGCAATCATTTTTAAAGCGCTACAAAAAAAATATTTAATAAAAAAAGATGCGGAAGTAACACTTGAAGCAAACCCTGACGATGTAAATAAAACGATGTTGAACGTTTGGAAAAAAAATGGAATTAATAGACTTTCAGTCGGCTTGCAGTCTTTTAATGAGGCTGAATTAAAATGGATGAACAGAGCACACAATGCCAATCAATCATTAACATGTTTAGATGACATTTACCAGGCCGGATTTACTAATTTTTCTGTAGACTTAATTTATGGCTCACCCCTACAAACCAATGATGACCTAAAAAGAAATATTGAAATAATAGCTAAAAGGAACGTACCTCATATTTCGTGTTATGCACTTACGGTAGAACCAGACACTCTTCTAAATAAAAATATTAATGCAAAAAAAACTGCAGCGGTAAGCAGTGATAAACAAGCGGAACAATTTTACCTTTTGCTGAAAATGATGGGAGACGCAGGGTATGAACAATATGAAATAAGTAGTTTTTGCAAGCCTGGCTATAGAAGCAAACACAACAGCAGCTATTGGAAAGGGAAGCCCTACTTTGGTTTTGGTCCTTCAGCACATTCATTTAATGGATTTGATAAAAGGCGTTGGAACATTTCGAACAACGGTTTATACATTCAGTCTTTAGAAAAAAATACAATTCCTTTTGAAGAAGAGATACTTACACCAGAGCAAAGATTAAATGAATATGTGATGACTTCTTTAAGAACTTGTGAAGGGATAAATATTAATTATGTTAGTCAACAATTTGGCGAAGAAAATAAAAAAAATCTTATTAAAGCCGGTCAAAAATTTATAATTTCTGGCAGGCTAAAAATTCACAATGAAAATTTACAGTTAACAGATGAAGGGAAGTTTTTTGCAGATGGAATAGCAGGAGATTTGTTTGTGTAAGTTTGACCTCAAAGCCGCTAGTTAGAAATGATGGTAAAAACTTTTTACACAAAAAATGGAAAATTTAAGGTTTTTTCTCACACTTAAAAATTATACTAATCCATCTTCAATACTTTCAAAACCGATTTTGGCATCCATACCATTCCATAAAATATTATAAACAGTTTCAGCAATTGGCATATCTGATTTTACTTTTTCGTTTATGATGTGCATACATTTTGCAGCATTATTACCTTCTGCCACCATACTCATTTCTAATTGTGCATTTTTTACTGAATAACCCTTGCCAATCATGTTGCCAAAAGTTCTGTTACGGCTAAAAAGTGAGTAACAGGTAACCAACAAATCACCTAAATAAACCGAAGCAGCATAGTTTGCATGTTTGCCAAGTGATTTATTTTTACCTTGATCCATATAACCAACCTCAGCATTTATTATTCCGGCTTTTCGTAAAAAGCCCGCCATTTCGTCTGCGCTATTTGCAATTAATACACTTAAAAAATTATCACCATAATCGAGTCCATGCGCAATGCCAGCTGCTACAGCATAAATATTTTTTAACACTGCTGCATACTGCACACCATAAATGTCCTTATTGGTTACCGTATTTAAATAATCAGTTTTAAAAAAACCCGCAATTTCTGCAGTAGCCTGTTCATCTACTCCAGTGAAAGTTAAATACGATAGTTTTTCTGCTGCTACTTCTTCTGCATGGCAAGGACCAAGCAAGGCGAAATAATTTTCAATATTTACTAAAAAGTTTTTTTGCAAAAAATCATTTAGCAACTCATTTTCTTCTGGTAAAATTCCTTTTACTGCTGATATGATTTTTTTGCCCTCAAAGATATTTTTTGGCAATGACAACAAAACTGCCCTTGTGTAAGCTGAAGGAATTGCAATAATGATTACTTCTGATTGGGTAATAACCTCTTCAACACTGGTTGTTAGGTGCAGTTTATTAGTATCAAAACGAGCACCGGTAAGATATTGAGGATTATGGTTTTTAATTTTAAACTGAGCAATAGCTGCATCGCTCCTGTTCCACCACCAGATCGTATTGTTGTTATCAGTTAGTATTTTTGCTATTGCTGTACCCCAGCTGCCACTTCCTAATATTCCAAATTTCATATAACAAGTTTATCGTTCATCAGCTTTATAACCCCAAAGTTTCCACCGCTTTAAAAGCAGCTAACTGACTTGCATCTTTTTTATTAAATCCTTTAGCCTCGGCAATTACTTCTCCATCAATGGTTGCACCAATGGTAAACAATCTTCTGCCACTTTCAAATGATTCTGTAACAATTGTAAACTCCAATAATTTACCATTTTTGTTTGCCCAACCGTAGAGTTTATTTTTTATATTTATTTCGATGGCTTCTAGGTCATCTGTAAACATGTGGTTGTGAATAATATATTGCTCTACCCAAAGCTGTGTTTCTTTGTAACCTTTATCCAAAAAAATTGCACCAATGAGTGCTTCTAAAGTATTACCAAATATCTGCGAAGTTTTTAGGGCATTGTCAAGTTTATTGTAAATGGTAATTTTTTTAAGCCCCATCTTTACCGCTATTTCATTTAGCTTTTGGCGGTTAACCATTTTGCTTCGCATTTCGGTTAAAAAGCCTTCGTCTTTGTATGGGTATTTTCTAAAAAGATAATGTGCAATAATTGAACTTAAAACGGCATCTCCTAAAAACTCAAGTCGCTCATTATTCTCATCTGCGCCTTCCCTCATAGAGCGATGGCTCAAAGCAGTTTTATACAATTGTATGTTTCCGGTTTTAAAGCCTGTAACATTGTGTAATTGCTTTTTAAAATCTTTTGTAACAGGCTCATCAATAAATAATCCCTGTAAATATTTTAATGTTTTTTTGATAAGAAAAGTTTACTTAAAATTAATGGATAATTTTTTAATGATAAATATTTAATAGAAAAATTCTTAACGCACTGTATTAAATCTTATAATATAATTTAAAAGATGATTTTGTAAAATGCTTAAAAAAATGTTCAATAAAGGTATGACGTACAAGTGAGTGACACAACGATGTTGACCATAGCTGATGCTTTGTTTGGACAACAAAAACACCTGATTAAAAAGAGAATATATTTTTTGTGGTAACCCTTATTTTAAATTAAAATCTCAGGGTTTGTACTTTTTAATAATCATACTTGCATTGTGACCACCAAAACCAAATGTATTGCTGAGTGCTGCATTTACGGTTCTATGCTGTGCTTTGTTGAAAGTAAAATTAAGTTTAGGATCCAGATCAGGATCATCGGTAAAATGATTGATCGTGGGGGGGATAATATCTTTTGTAACTGCGAGTATACATGCTAATGCTTCTAACGCACCTGCTGCGCCAAGACAATGCCCTGTCATACTTTTTGTAGCGCTTATGTTGAGGTTGTAGGCATGATCCCCAAAAACGCTCATAATTGCTTTCGTTTCTGCTACATCACCAAGCGGTGTAGATGTACCGTGAACATTAATGTAATCAATATCTTTTGGTTCCATTCCTGCATCAGCAAGGGCTGCATTCATAACATTACGTGCGCCCAAACCTTCAGGGTGTGGAGCGGTAATATGATGCGCATCTGCAGTAGCACCACCACCGGCAATTTCGCAATATATTTTTGCCCCACGTGCAAGTGCGTGCTCTAAACTTTCTAATATTAAAATGCCTGCACCCTCTCCCATAACAAAACCATCACGGTCTTTATCAAATGGGCGACTTGCAGTTGTAGGGTCGTCGTTTCGTTCGCTCATGGCCTTCATAGCGTTAAAACCACCAACACCGGCAGCACAAATTACAGCTTCGCTCCCACCTGTAACTATTACGTCTGCTTTGTTTAAACGAATGTTATCAAAGGCATCAATAATTGAATTGGTAGATGATGCACATGCGCTAACTACTGCAAAATTTGGTCCTCTAAAACCATGGCGCATAGATATTTGCCCTGCAGCAATATCCAATATCATTTTTGGTATAAAGAACGGATTGAATCTTGGCGTACCATCACCACTTCCATAGTTCATTACCTCTTCCTGAAAAGTAATAATACCACCAATGCCGCTACCAAAAATCACTCCTACCCTATCGGCATTTGCATTTTCAGGTGTTAGCCCTGCATCTTTCACAGCCTCGTCAGCCGCTACAATCGCAAACTGAGTAAAGCGATCCATTTTGCGGGCCTCCTTTCGGTCTAAATAAGTAGTGGGGTCAAAATCTTTAACCTCACAGGCAAACCTTGTTTTAAATTTCGAAGCATCAAACTGCTCTATCATAGCACAGCCGCTTACACCATCGGTGAGACTCTGCCAATATTCTTCAACAGTTTTACCCAATGCAGTTATTGCACCGAGCCCGGTAACTACTACTCTTTTTAAAGCCATAAGATTGCCTGTAAAAATTAAAAAGCCCGCCCGGTTTTATACCGTTCGGGCAATGAAATTACTTTGCGTTCTCTTCCAAATAAGAAACCGCCTGACCAACAGTAGTGATAGTTTCAGCCTGCTCGTCGGGAATAGAAATATTAAATTCTTTTTCAAATTCCATAATAAGTTCAACGGTATCTAAGCTATCGGCGCCTAGGTCGTTGGTGAAGGAAGCTTCAGTGGTAACTTCTGCTTCATCTACACCTAATTTATCAACGATAATTTTTTTGACTCTTGTAGCGATGTCTGACATGTTTGTAATATTTAGTTAATACGCTGCAAAAATATACTTTTTGGTAAAAAAACAATCATTTAAAAAAAATTGTTTCTACAAGTTAGTAACGTGCTTAAATAATCATTAACCCAATAAAATAGGCGCTTTGTATATAAGGAGCATGAACTTTAGAAAACGAATCGTCATTAGCATCCTGCTATTGACTATACCTTCACTTTCGTTTCGCAATACTTTGGCTCGTTCCTCGCCTCGTTTGCTCCACTAAAGTTCGGTGCCGTTTCTATCAGGGCTAGGCTCATCTTTACATCTTTTTTCAACAGATACCCAGTCAATTCACAATAAAATATTACATAATTATCGTACATTCAAATTTGATATTAATTCAATCATCATGGCATTAAAACAAATAGACCACGGTACAACCGAGTATTTGAAAATGGTAAACCTAAGAGACAATGTATTGCGCAGACCATTAGGCCTTACTTTTGACCATGATGAATTAATGGCTGAAAAGGATGATATACTCATAGCCTGTATGGATGATGAAGAAATAATGGGTTGCTGCATTCTTGTAAAAGTTGATGACAACGTTGTTAGGCTAAGACAAATGGCTGTACTCGATAATTTACATGGTAAAGGCATTGGCGCATCTATTATGAATTTTGCAGAAAATGTCGCAAGAGACAAAGGCTTTAAAATAATGACCATGCATGCACGAGACACTGCAATTGGTTTCTACGAAAAATTTGGGTATCAACTAAAAGGTAGCCAATTTACAGAAGTAAACATACCACACCATGTTATGGAAAAAGCACTTTGTTAGACTTGAAGTTTCGAGTTGGGAGTTACGAGTTGCGGGTAAGGAAAGGACTTTTCAAGCAAAATCATTTTCATCTTTTTGTAATCTTAGCAGCAAATATCTTTCTTGCTTCGTGCTCTTCATCACCAACAAACGCTTCTTTTGGGATAATAAAAAAAGACCGTGGGTTAAAATACAAATGAAAAAAATGCGGACTTTCCATCCACGTGCTAAAGCTACTCCAATCCCAACCCTTGTGCCCTCTTATATTTTCGATAGCGAACTGCTCGTTACCTAACACTGCACTAAATGAGTCTTTAAACGTTGCTGTTTGTCGGTAAATAATTTGCGGCAATAAAAACCAAAAAAGTATCATTAAAAAAAACCAAAGCATAGAGCTGATTAGAAAAGCCAGTGGGCTTATCTTTTTAAAAAAGAATAATGCTGCAGATGATATTGCAAAAATATTTATCACCACCATCATAACCTTTATTTCCGGTCGACTAATAAAGTGGTAACGAAGTGCCTGAATTACTTTTGGTTTATTGTAGGTAAAAGGATTTGATGTCATAGCGCAAAGATACTAAAGCGAATTATTAAGTTACTTATGGCACTTTTAACTCATTGCTGTTAATAGTAAAGTTGCACAATTGCTCCCCTTTGATACCAATAAATTCAATTTTCATGTTCCTGTTTTCCTTTGATCCCGTTACAGAAATTTTGCCAAAATTTTGGTTTTCTACCAAAGTACCTGCTATTCTAAATGGATTATTTTTTTCTATGCCAGAAGCTTTGCTTACACCAGCTGTGTAGGGTGAAATAGTTACATCATATAAAGGATAATATCCCGGAAAATCTCTTTTTATGATCTCGCTGTGGTGGCGGTCTCCACTTAAGAATAACACACCGTTTAGTTTCTGATTTTGTATAAAATTTAGCAGCTCATGGTATTCATAACTATATTGCTGCATACATTCGGCTTTGCTTAAAGGGTTTAGAACCTGGCTCCCTACAACAATTATTTTAAAAGTTGCTGAACTAAATTCCAATGCATTTTTTAACCATTCCATTTGCATCGGTCCAAAAAAATGCTTGTCTTTAGATGCTGAGCCATTTATACTGTCAGGCATATCGTCTTCGCTTCTAAAAAAACGGTCATCGGTTAAAAAAACATCGACATCACTGTAACTTATTTTTGTATAAATGCCCTTCCCTTCATCACCATAACTTGGGTTTAAAGAATACTTTTTAAAAATATCTAAGCTTTGGTATTTTAAAGCAAAACTTTTTCCTGAGTTGTCAGGTCCATAATCATGGTCATCCCAAATAGAATATTGTGGCATAGCAGCCATAAATTGTTGCACTACTTTTTGTGATCTGTCGTAAGATGCACGGTAATTTAACCCCCATGCTGATCCAAAATCAACTTCACGTGTGTACCAATTATCGCCCATCCACACATGAAAGGCGGCGGGCACGCTTGCCATTGTCTTAAAAATGGATGAATCACTTCCGTAAGGTTTGCCAGGTCTATCATAAATAGGCTGGTTAAAATAAGAACAACTTCCTGCGAGAAAACTGAAGTCAGGCGCTGGCTTGCGCCACTGCCACAAGTCTTGTGTTTTAAAATTTGTTACAAAGCCTGTTGCTATCTCTTTGTCATCGATAATTAATTTGTATGAATAAGTTGTATTAAAATCCAACCCATTTAATTCAATTTTTATTGGGTTAAAATCTTTACCCAACTCCCCTTTATACAAAACCATTTTTTTATTTGTGATGGCATTCGTTTTAAAATATTTTACTGCAACCTTCTTAACATCTGCAGAAACTTCTGCCCAAATAATTGCCGTACGTAACTGCACGTTACCTGCCCAAGGCCCACTAACAAGTTTGTTGCTTTGTGCAAGAATAGCGTAATTATAAAATAATATAGAGAAAATTAAACCAATATGTTTCATAAAAATATTTTTATAAAAGTAGGCAAATCATTTTCTCATTTATATTATTAAAATAAAAAACGCCGCAAAAATGCGACGGTCAGTTACCGTAATTATCCCCCTGAAAATTACAATACTAAAAACCAAAACCTTGAATCTCGTTGCCATCCGCACGGTAGTAAACTACTTTGCCTAACTCATCCAATTTGTAATCAGGATCTTTTTTATCGCCGAATAACATTCGCTTTACTTCTTTACCGGTAGTCTTATCTACCATCATAATACCTGCATCTCTTGCATTGTTGCTATTGCCAAAATTTGTAAGAATAGCAATATAGTTATTTGCTTCTTTTGTAGCTTTAAATCTTTTACTGATTGATGCAAAACTACTAGCCGCAGCACCTGCGAAATTTGATGCATTTGCATTTGCATTTTTAATACTGTTATCTAACGAAGGACTAGTGCTTCCATAATATCCTTTGGCATAACTCATTTGTGCAGCACTTGCAGCGGAACCTGCGGCCACCACTGAAGATGCTAAACCACCCACGCCGCTCAACATTTTACCCGCCATTGTTCTACCTGGCGCAGGCTGGTAATTATGCCAAGCCTGTTTTCCATCAAATGAATACAATCTTACATTTTGATCTGACGTTAATAAAACCCCATTCTCTCTAACCTGTAACGATGTTGGATCTTCTTTTCCGTCAAATTTCACACCGGTAACCCAATCAGAAATATCGCCATTTTCAAAATTAACTTTATGAATAATTTCATTAGCATAAACATACCCTACTTTATCGTTTTGGTTACCACCAACACAATTTTTTACACTCAACCCTTTCTTCCATGTTTTATCACCAGTTTCTAAATCTAAAATATTTATCTGGTCTTCAGTTCTGTAATACAATCCTTGTGGCACAATTTCCAAATCTCTTATTTCTCCTTTTATTGACAAAGGTTTTTTTGTTACAGATTTACCTGCATCAAGATTTACGATGCTTATAAAGTTTGTTCCTTGGTCTCTCGCAGTAGCTAAAATAAGTTTTGTGCCGGAAAGTTTATATGCCATTACATCTCCCTGCAAATCAACATCGCTGTCCCATTTTTCAGCTCCTGTATTCATATCTAAGCAAAGGAGCGATGCACGATTCTTTTTACCTGCACTTGATCTTTTAATTTTACCGAGTAAGCCTCCACCGCCTTTGTTCGATTTAGCTTCATCCTCTTTTGTTTTTTCAGATGTTGCCACTAGCATGCCGTGGCTATCAAATAAAATATTCGTAACGGGTGATGGCAGTTCAACTCTTTTCCATAGCTCCTTGCCGTCTGCTACATTAAAGGATGTAAGTATATCCTGGTTCCAAAAATAAATTACAGACGGGTCGTCTTTTTGAAAAAAATCTGCGGAAGTAATTGTTGCCAGTTCATTTGCAGTACCGTCAATTGCTTGTCCCATTTTAAAAGCACCAAACATACCTTTTTGCTTTTTTGGAGGTGCAGCTACAGGCAAATCACTTTTCATATCTACACTATACATTATCTCTCCAGTCTGGCTATTAAGCTTATAAATATTTCTATTGGTGGCTATAAAAATACCATCTGCTACTTCACCTGCTTCAGACACTATTTGCTCACTATTTTTTTCAAATAATTTTTGTTGTTCCCAAACTTTCGCACCATCTGCGAGGTTCACTTTCATTAACACCGGCTTTCCGTTACCACCTAATCCTAAAAACAACACTGCGTTATTTTTCATTAGATAAATTCGTTTTGTAACCTGCAATAAACCTAGCGTTTTGGTATTGGCAACTTCTTTGCCCGTAACTACATCAACTATTTTGTTAGAAGATTTCATCATTCCTTTTTTAGCAAGGACAACGTAAGGGGTACCTTCAATAGGATCATAATTTTCTTCTCTTATGTTTTCTATGTCGTCATCTTTCCATATTTCTTTACCATCTGACGGAGTTACGCCATATAACCCATCTTTGGTACAAACTACTAATACACCTGCATCAGTAATTTTGTACCAATTAATTTTTGAAGGGAAGTTTTTTGTCCAGTCACTTTTGTTTTGAGCAATAGCCCCAACACCTAAAAGCGTAAGAACTACAAGGGAGAATAAATATTTCATGATTTTTAGTTTAGATAACAAAAATGAATCATTTACAAGCACGATCATATACCCACTGGTGGGTATATTTATATTGGTTGCAAAATTATCTTGTAAGAAGAATTGGATTATGCAGCTTAAATAGTATGTGAAATTTAAAAATTACGACGCAGTTTTAAGCTTAAAAAACCGTCGCAAAAATGCGACGGTTTGTAATTGCAACTATCCCCAGTTGAAAAACACTCTTTATTTAAATATCGTTTTAAGATTAGACTTCATCCCGAAAGCCGACGGTTATCTTATTTTATTGTTTAATGATTAACGGTTTAACAAATACCTAAAACAAAATTGCTAAATTGTTGCGATATTTCATATACCCAATTAAGGGTATTTTTTATTCAAGATTTTTTACTTATCTATTAATTTTTCATTATTCAAGTGTCTGTCTGCATCTCTTAATGTTTTTTTATTAAAATTTTTATCCAATGCTGCTGTAAGGTCAACGCCAGTTTGGTTTGCAAGGCATATTAATACCCAAAGTACATCTGCCATTTCATCCGCTAAATCATGGTTTTTATCAGTTTCTTTAAAAGATTGTTGCCCGTATGTGCGTACCATAATGCGAGAAAGTTCCCCAACTTCTTCCATTAAAATGCCCAGGTTGGTTAGTTCGCTAAAATATTTAACCCCTATTGTTTTTATCCAATGGTCTACTTTTTGCTGCGCCTCCAGTAGTGTAATTTCATTCATTTACTCTTTGTTTTTTGTATCAATGATAATGGTCATAGGGCCATCGTTTACCAAAGCAATTTTCATGTCTGCACCAAATTTACCAACTTGTATTTTTTTGTCAAGCTCATTTTCTAACTGAGCAATTAGGTTTTCATATAATGGAAGTGCAACTACTCCTTTTGCAGCTTTAATATAAGATGGTCTATTGCCTTTTTTTGTAGAAGCGTGCAAGGTAAACTGACTTACCAAAATTATATCTCCGCCAATTTCTTTTATAGAAAGATTTGGCACTATTGCCGCATCATCAAAGATTCGGAGATTTACAATTTTACTAGATAGCCATGTACCATCCTCGGTTGTATCTGCATCTTCTATACCAACAAAAACCATCAAACCTTGATTAATGCTTGATATAATTTCTCCTTCCACATCAACCGATGCCGACGAAACTCTTTGTAAAACTGCTTTCAAATTATTATTTTTTCTTTACAAAATCCCTCAAATAACTACACCTGCTCAAAGCCTCTTTGTAAAAAGCGGTAGCTGAATATTGTTTTGTTAACTGAGGAAAATATTTATTGTTCGTAAACAAAGGATAGAAGGCTTTCTCTGCCTTATCATAATCATCGTACCTGCTGCCAAACTCATTATACTGCGGTCTTTGCACATTTTTTTGTGCGCATTTCGCCATCATAAACAAACACTTTGCTTTAAAATTATTATCTGTTGACGCATCCATTGCCATTTTAAACATATCGTGTGCTGCATAACAACCATAATATTGTTTTTGAAATTGGGTTGCATTTGCAGGCATGTAGTAGCCATCGCTGCCACTGCGGTTGTACTGCACTAGTTCCCAGGCATGGCCATAATAAGTTATATTATACATTCCGGTAGCAATTTTATAAAAATGTTTTGCTGCATTTATTTTATCTGTGTTTGCAAGAGTTTGTGCCTGCAACATTTCCTGCGCAAATGCGAGTTTAGACGTACTTCTTGTTTCAGTTGGCAACCGTTCTTCCCTATCACTTAACAATTCAATAAAAGCACTTTTAAAAATGGTATCTCTTTTTGTGGCACCTGATTTTACTAACCACTCAATTGCCTTTTTATAATCATAACTTCTTAAATAAGCTGTACCCGCAAAATCTGTAACATCTTTCACATTTAAAGCATTATTTTTTTGGAAAAACAATTCAAAGGCGCTCAATTTTTTACTTGTAAAAAACTCATACATTTTTTCTGCATCTTTAATATCGGTGCTGTTATGCAGAAAATTGAGTGATACATAATTACCATTACTATAAATTTTTTCGGCGCTGCCAATTACAAGAACCTCTTTGTAAACGTCACCTTGCTCATGGTATTTTTTTGCAATAGCATCGGCCATTACATTTCTATAAAATATTTTCCAACGGGATACGTTATTGTATTCAATTGTTTCCGCATTCTCAGACATTGCTTTTTGCAACAACCATTTTAAAGAAGGCAGCATTTTTTCCTCAATCTCTTTATCCAAAGTTTTAGATTCGTTAATGGTTAACAACAAATTTGTAAGCATCCACTGGTCATTTGCCTTTGTGCTAAGACTACTTTTTTTCGCATCTGCCAAATACAAATTTGCCTTAGCAAAATCTTTTATCATTAAAGCACAATATGCAGCCGCCGTTTTATAAATTCCGTCCTTTTTATTGTTATCAGTTGCAAGGTTTACTAGCACATTCGTCAATTTGGCCACCTGTTTTTGTCCCACGTTCAACGCACTGTCATTTGGCGTTTCCACCCAGGTGTAATAAAATAAATTGTTCCCTGTTTGTTTGTTTAAGGAAGGGGTAAAATAAGTTTCTTCCAGTTTATTTATTTCTCTGGCAACAAGCGTTTCCAGTGTATTATTTAAAGGATCGAGCTTTGCTATTTCCGCAATTGTTTCTGTTTCATCTGCAATACTTCCTAAAACAAAAAGAACAAGCATATCTGCTTTTTCCCGCTCTGTTTTACATAGTTGTAAATAATCGTTTCTATTTGCACCTGCATCAATGGCCCAACGAAAACTCTGGTAGTTTGATATCTTTTTTACATCTGCCATAGCGAATGCTTTGCTAAAAATATACGCCGCTTCTTTCTTTTGGCCGTTGCGGTATAAAGCACCGGCTTTTAGCGCTAGAGAAAGGGGCTGTAAAATGGAAGATGTTTTATTTACTGCAATTAATTCATCGTAAAATTTTATCGCATCCTTGTTGTTGTTGCTATAAAATGCAAGCCTTGTAATTTGATATGCATATTTTAATTTAAAAATTTCTTTTTTTGATGCTGCATACAGCATTTGCCCATTCGTTATCAATTTGGCCATTGAAATACTGTCTCTTTTTGTTGGCTCCCATCCATCATATTCACCTGTTACAAAAGGTTCGGCATTTTTTGCATAAACTAAGTAGCCCAATGCTTCTAAATCTTTCTGCTGCTCCAAGTATTTAGTCATACCATTGGCCTTCACGCTATCAGGAAGTTTAAGGCTTTGTTTTTTTTCAATGCTCTCGTAAATGCGAGCAACGTCTTTTTCGGCAAATGATGTCACAAACTTTTTTGCATCGCTAATATTTATTTTTTCATTGCAATAAGTTTTCCATTCTTCGGCCAATACGTCTGTTGTTTTTATTGGTTCAGTTTCATCATATAAAAAGCTATAACCCGTATAATAAAATGAACGGAGATTGGAGTTCTCAGAAATATCCGGATTAAAAAAACTGGTATAATAATCATATGGATCAATACCAGGGCCACATCCAATTATATTTTGTGGAAAAGAAACAATAAAGGTGCTAACGCATAGCATCATAAATATTTTCCAATTCATGCGATGTATATTTTCTTAAAGTTAAATCATCTAAGTGAAAAAAGGATACTGAAATAGTTTTGCCTTTAAGTTTCTCATTTACTAATTGAACAACTTTTACAATGTCATTGTAGTTGCTTTTTTCTGTTCTTATAATGTCATTCTTCTTTATTTGATAGCCTGCTAATACGGTGTCAATTTTAACTTCATATCTATTCCCAGTTTTGCTAAAAATATTTTCCGTCAGTAAACTATCAGGTATATTTTGCATAAGCCCTTTAAAAACATCTTGTCTAAAAAGTACCTTCCATTCAAAGATTGGCAGCGCCACATCCAGCGGTAATGGATAATTTTTCAGATCTCCAATATACTTTTGCATTTCATCAACATCCAAAATAGAGTTTGAGGTATTTATATTACTCAGGTTACCCATGTTGTAACACATTAACATACCTCTTTTTACAGGAGGTACGCCGGTTTTAGCCAGATATTTGATTTGGTGCAATCTTATGGTTGAAGAAAAAATTAGATCATTTTTATTTTGCTGTAAAAACTTTAATAGCGAAAAATATTTTTCTTTGGAACCGGCTGTCCAATCACAATCAATTTGTAATTCTTTAATTATTTTGATACCAAAATTGTCATTCATTTTATTAACTAATAAAAATATTTTATTTGCCAGTTCTTCCGTTTGATCGATACTTATTTTAAAAATTGTTTCGTTGGTTATGAATACCGTGGGGATGATATTGATTTGAGTTTTTCTTAAGAAAATACTATCCGGAGCAGTAAGTTGTGCAACCGGCATTGCTGTATTCCTAGCAGCATCCCAATCAACATCAAAATATTTAATGTATAGATTTTGTACTTTCAAATCGGTGAGTACATCTTTCTCCTCTGCCGATAATTTAAAAACAGATTTCCAAAAGTAAAATGATCTTTTTATTATCCTGGATTCATGGCTTTTTACCTGGTTACAAGACAAAAAGATAACGCCAAGTAGTATCAGTGTGAATCTCAATTTTTTTTATATTTTGCTACACTAAGCTATATAATTAATTACAACGATTTGTAATTTATTAATTAAATATCTTTAATAAAAATTATGGATAACAACGATATATTAAAAAAGTTAAGAGTGGCACTTTCGCTCCGCAATGATGATATTATTGAAATACTTTCTTTGGTAGATTTTGAAATCACAAAAGGCGCTTTGGGAGATTTTTTTCGCAGTCCAGATCACCCAGGATATGTAGAAGCACAAGATCAGGTTTTAAGAAACTTTTTAAACGGATTAATTATTTATAAAAGGGGAAAGTTGCCCGAACCAAAGAAAAACATACGTGATGAGGAAATTTAGATCACAAAAAAATGGTTCGAAAATTTCGAACCATTTTTGATTTTATTTTGCTCTTTCGTATTGATTGGGCCATGCAATATCATCTCCCAAGGTTTTAGCCGCATCGAGCGGGAAATAGGGATTTCTTAAAAACTCACGAGCCATAAAAATTAGATCTGCCTGGTTATTTTGTAAAATATTTTCTGCTTCATCAGCCGTTGTTATTATACCAACCGCACCGGTTGCAATACTACATTCCTTTTTTATTTGCTCCGCAAATGCTACCTGGTACAAAGGACCAACCGGAATTTTCTGATCACGGGAATTACCGCCGGTAGAGCAATCTATCAAATCAACAGATGCAGATTTTAAAATTGTGCAAAGTTTTATCGAGTCTTCTATCGTCCATCCCCCATCTACCCAGTCTGTTGCAGAAATACGAACAAACAAAGGCGTTTCATCTCCAATTACTTTTCTTGTAGCCTCAACAATTTCGAGAAGAAAACGAATTCTATTTTCAAAACTTCCTCCATAAACATCTGTACGTTTATTGCTAATAGGCGATAAAAATTCGTTGATTAAATAGCCATGGGCTGCATGAATTTCAATTATTCTAAAACCAGCATCCAATGAGCGTTGTGCTGCTTTTTCAAAATCAGTTACGCATTGTTTAATATCGGCAAGAGTCATTGCCATCGGCAGAGGATCTGTAGTTGCATAAGCAATATTGCTTGGCGCCAATGTCTGCCATGCATCAGGCGAATCAACAAGTACTTTTGCACCTTTCCATGCACTGCTGTGGCTCGCCTTACGCCCTGCGTGTGCAAGTTGTATACCTGCTACACTTCCCTGTGCTTTTATAAAAGTTGTAATGCGTTTTAAATATTCAACATGTTCATCTTTCCAAATTCCTAAATCATCTGGTGTTATTCTTCCTTTTGGAGATACTGCTGCAGCTTCGGTAAATACTAATCCTGCACCGCCCACTGCCCTCGTACCTAAATGAACTAAATGCCAGTCATTTGCAAAACCATCAACAGATGAATATTGACACATTGGCGAAACGACTATTCTATTTTTAAATGTTGTATTCTGTATTGTAAAGGGAGAAAATAAATGAGACATTTTTAGATTGATTTTTATTCGCTGCAAAAGTAAATTTTTAAAACAATAAGATAGTTACAATGTTTAAACATTAAAGATATGTGGAGAATTTGCCGTAACATAAAAAACACAATAAAAGACGAAAAATGCGCTAAAGATGAAATGTGCGACGCCACCGAAGCTGCTCATAGCTGTATTTTGCACGGCTCATAAAAATGCGCAGCATATTTTATGAGCCGCTTATCAATCTTTATATTTGCAGCTATGGCAAACGAAGCAAACAATTTTGCGGAAATAATTTCGCATTGCAAAGAATACGGGTACATTTTTCAAAGCAGTGAGTTGTACGATGGACTTGCAGCGGTATATGATTATGGACAAATGGGTGCGCAGTTAAAGAAAAACCTGCGAGATGCTTGGTGGAAAAGTATGACGCAGTTGCAGGATAATATTGTGGGAATTGATGCGGCTATTTTTATGCACCCAACAGTTTGGAAAGCAAGCGGACATGTGGATAGTTTTAGTGACCCCATGATTGACAACAAAGACAGCAATAAGAGATATAGGGTTGATCATTTAATTGAAGGACATGCTGAGCAATTGGCAGTTGGCAATAAGCAATTGGCAAAGGATCTGTTGGCTGCAATGGATACTTTACTTGCAGAAACTGATTATGCAGGACTTAAAAAGTTAATTGAGGACAACAATATAAAATGCGGTATTAGCAAAACCTGCAACTGGACTGAGATTCGGGAGTTTAATTTAATGTTCAATACAAAAATTGGAGCAGTAGCTGATGAGGCTGACACCATTTATTTGCGCCCCGAAACTGCGCAAGGCATTTTTGTAAATTTTTTAAATGTGCAAAAAAGCGGGCGCATGAAAATACCTTTTGGTATTGCACAAACGGGTAAAGCTTTTAGAAACGAAATTGTAGCCCGTCAGTTTATTTTTAGAATGCGGGAATTTGAACAAATGGAAATGCAGTTTTTTGTGCGCCCGGGTTCCCAAAAAGAATGGTATGAATACTGGAAAAAAGAAAGAAAAAAATGGCACGAGAGCATTGGTATCCCTACAGCAAAATTGCGATACCACGATCATATAAAACTGGCACACTATGCAGATATGGCCCTCGATATTGAATTTGAGTTTCCATTTGGCTGGAAGGAATTAGAAGGTGTACACAGCCGCACAGACTTTGACCTTACGCAACATGCAACGTTCAGCAAAAAGAAAATTCAATACTTTGACAATGACATAAATGAGGACGGAAAACCTTATGGAAATTATACTCCCTATGTGGTGGAAACTTCTGTAGGCTTGGATCGTTTGTTTCTTACCATACTTAGCCTTGCTTATCAAAATGAAACCTGGACTAAAGAAGATGGCACACCGGACGGTCGTGTTGTTTTAAAAATACCTGTAAAGCTTGCTCCTACCAAGCTGGCTATTTTGCCGTTACTTAAAAAAGATGGGTTGCCAGAAATTGCTAGGAAACTACTGGAAGAATGTAAAAAAAGTTTCTACTGTTTTTACGAAGAAAAAGATGCCATTGGAAAACGATACCGTCGTATGGATGCGATAGGCACGCCATTCTGCGTAACAATCGATCACCAAACGAAAGAAGACAATACAGTTACTATACGTTACAGAGATGATATGAGGCAGGAAAGAATTGCGTTGAGTGAGGTGAAGAGGTTGGTTGAAGGAATGCTGACGTAAAGGTTTTTTCTACATTTTTAAAATGCAGGAGTGAAGCATTTTTTAAATTTTGATTAAGTAAGAATTGGTCTAATAAAAAAGAGACTTTCTCTGCCATGAGGGAAAGTCTCTTCTTCATTTAACTATCATAGTTGTCAAACTAGATCTTAATAATTGGCGAACGTTCCAATGGCTTTGGTCCCTCTAAAACTTCCTGTTAGTGCGGTTGTATAACTTCTTGTAGGTACAAGGCTAGGCACTACACCCTTTACAATTAAAGGTGATGTTGTTCCGGTAGCGTATACATAAAATGTATCAGTAAGGCCTGATGCATAAGGAATAAACTCCGTCACTTTATTGCTTACAATGTTGGAAAATATGGGGGTGTTGCCTGTAAAAACCGGTGAGCCAACTAAAAACACAGGCGTACCCGAGATCCTTCTAAAAGAATATACATCTACATTTGGAATTGCTGTTGCGTTGTAAATAAAATTTGCAAGCCTTAACCGGGATGAGGTATCAGTAGGGACGACAATATTATTTACTACAGTAAGTTGTTTAATACTTGTAGTGGTATCATATGTAAAAACAGTGTAGCTTTTGCCTGCATCAAATGATTGTGAAAAGGTAAGCGGCACCTGCGTGGTTGCTAAGGCTGTATCTTTTATTAAAATAGTATGCGTACCGGGTGATAGTTTAAAACCGTAAGCAGTATTCGGGAAAGTACCACCAGATGAGAAAACTGCACCGGATACAGGCGTATTATCAACATAAATATAATTACGGTTAGATTTTACTGTGGCGTTATAAACCTGTAATACTGCTCCGTTGGAAATGTTAGTATCTGTTGAAATAAGTTCAGGTATTTCTCTTTTACACCCCGCAATTGCGAAAATGAAAAAAATTAAACTGCACTTAAATATATTTGACTTAAAGAATTTCATATTTTTTGTATTTAAAATTAAGGCATAGAAAACCAGCATTCGTATGTATTGTAATCTGTATTAAGTGCACCTATGCGTGTTAGTTCAGGTATATTATATAAGTACTCAGAATTAAAGCGGGGTCTGCAACGGTAAACATATTTACCATTATTGGTAGTAATTAAATAATTGATTGGAGATGTGGGTGGTGGCGTAAAATCTGCATACACTTTATTACCGGTTGCAGGGTCAATATCTACATAATGATACTTTCGCATGTCGGTCCACGTTTGGTGCGTACCCCAACCAAATAACGCAATATATTTTTGCAGCATTATATGTGTGAGTGTAATACCCGCTGCGGTTGCAGGTACCACTGCAGGATTATTTAAATAAGCATTTTTAGAAGTTGCAGTTATTACCCTTGATGCAGGAATTTTAAATGAAAAGGTTGTGGTAAGCATATCAAAATTTAGACTGATACCATTTTTATAAGCCGCAAGGGCAGCCGTTTTATCTCCCTTTCTATATGCAGCTTCAGCCAGCACAAACTGCATTTCAGATGCTGTCATAATTGGCCATGGGCCCCTGTTCCCAAAAACATATTTTGCACTATCATCGGTACCTGAAGTGGCGGATACAACCGGGTTTCTCCAAAAGTTTTTAGGATATCCTGATGTGGGTGTTGTACCACTTATATATTCTGAAACACCTAACCATGGTGCAACTCCTTTAAATGTTCCGGCGGCATTTTCGCTGAGCATATAACCCGCCCTAGGGTCACTTACACCTGTAAAAGCTCCGGTGTTTGCACCACTCATCAAGTTGGCGATATACCCACCCTGCCTTATTGTTCCGATGTTTGACCGTGTTGGTCCAAAATAACTATTAAAACCATTGCTCGTATTTAACCCCGAGAACGTCGCTAATATATTTTCATTGTTGTTGCTTAATGACAGCGTTGCATATTTTATTGCAGAATCGGCATAGTTCTTAGAAACAAAAATATTTTTACTGCTTAGATCAATATAAGACCGAGCAAGTATGCCGTAAACAAATTTCTTCCACTTATTTAAATCTCCATTATTTAAATAAGCATCGCTTGCCGCTAAGTTTGCAGGGTTCACATTACCATCAGTTCTGTTTAAGTTTTCAAGTGCTTTAAAACAAATTGCTCTGCAACTATCATAAAATTCAGGTTGTGTATCATATAAAAATTGCGCACGGCTTACATCAAAAGCCTGCTTTAAAATAGCATCGCCATATTGATTTGTTAGTTCCAGCCAATCCCATGCACGTATGGCATAACCCACACCAACAAAATCCCATTTTTGTTGTTCTGTTCCTTTTTGTATAATATAATTTACGTTTTGCCCATGGCCGTAGTAAGTAGTTGCCCAAATACCTCCTGTATTATCGCTGCCTATTGTACCACCCATGCTACCATAATTTTCCCCAGCTACAGTACTACCCCAATATTGCACATACCTACCTAAAAGGACATCATCAATTTGTAATCCGTAATTGGTACCTGCAGCAGAGTTAAACGCAGTAAACCCTCCTATAACACCGGGCAATACCGTTTCTATTGGTACCAATACCGGAGCATTAGGATTAAGATAAGCATCTTCAATTTTTTTCTTACAGGATGATAACCCAACAAAGGATAGTATAGTAGAAAAGAGAATCGTTCTTATAATATTATGTTTCATATAAAGTTTTGTAATATGATTATTTAAAATTTGCCCTTAACCCAAAATTTAATCCTAATGGAGTTGGTGCACTTCCAAGATCAAGCCCGTAACCACCTACACCACCTGTACCTGGGTTGTTTGCATTTACTGCAGGGTCAGCACCATAATAATTGGTAAAAAGTATTAAATCATTGCCCGTTACAAACAAACTTAAACTTTTAAACGCTTTAAGGTTTTTTATTGTTTTTGAAGGAAGCGAATATGAAAGTGTCAAATCTCTCAACCTGAACCAATTAACATCTTTTTGAATAAATTCTTCATCAGGTAGTGATGTGTAATATGTTGAAGAATACTGAGGAACTATTGCGAGTGTATTTACAGTTGGATTTGCTGTGTTTTGTAACCCATCATTCAATACACCTTTAACAACAATTGGCGTACTTCTATCAGCAGTACGAATACTTTTACCAAGATTAGTTAACAGTTGATCAGTACCGTTATAAATATCTCCGCCAACTTTTAAATCCCACAAAAAACTAAGACTTAAATTTTTATACCTGAATGTGTTTAGGGTGCCTAAAGTAAAATCGGGCGTTCTGTCTCCGATAAAAACATTTGTTCCTCCATTTATTAATGGCACTCCGTTTAAAGAACTTATAACGATTTGCCCTGCATTGTTTCTGATGTAATTTGAACCTGTAATAGAGCCTGTTGATCGACCTCTAATTAACCCGCCACGTACGTTAGAAATATAGGTGTCTGAATTATAAAAATCATTCAACTGGCCAATCGATTCAGGAAGCGTAAGTACTTCGCTCCACATGTGACTGAAGTTAAAATTGATGTTCCATTCAAAATCTTTTCTTCTTACGGGAGTAGCATTTAATGTTAGTTCTACCCCTTGGTTGCGCAGCGACGCAGCATTGGTGGTATTTAAAACTGAACCGGTTGCATAACTTGCCCTGTAGCCCTGTGCAATTTGGTCTTTACACAAGGTATTATAGTAAGCACCCTCAATTGAAAGTCTGCTGTTTAAAAAACGCAATTCAGTTCCTATTTCAAAGGTCTTTTGTTTTTCAGGTTTTAAGTCCAGATTAGCATTTGTAAAATTGTAAGTATATGTTGTAGGAAGGTTAGTACTGCTAAAATTATTTACGAAAAACCGTTGATTAGAGTAGGGGTCGTTAAGCCTTGCTGTACTAGCAAGTGAGGCTCTAATTTTTGCATAGTTTAAAATATTACCCTTTTTTATTGCAGGAAAAATATCTGACATAATTAAACTTAGACTTGCTCCCGGATAGTTATAGTTTCTGTTTTGTTTTGGAATGGGTGAGGCAGACTCAAAACGATGTGAGTAGGTTAAAAAAGCAACATTCTTAAACCCTATCGATACCTCACCAAAGAATGCCAGTTCTCTAAAAATATTTACGTTAGGTAAGCCTCTGTTATTTTGTAACAACCTTCTCCGAGAAATTCGTGCTGTATTACTGCTGTCATATGTATTTAAAAAATCAGAAGGAATAACCATTCCAAATTTATACATATTGTTATTAACCTTTCCGAACGAATCAATTAAATTGTTACCAACAATAGCAAACTGCTGCGTTTCAAAGTCCTGCCAAACGGTACCTGTCAATAACCTTGTAGAAAAATCTCCGAATTTCTTTTTGGCGGTTGCAGTAATTGTATGATTGTAACCTTTGTATGTTCTGTAATAATTATCTAAACTACCACCTGTAGCCTGTGTTAATTGAAATGATTCAGGGTGTACAAATAGATATCCGTCATTTTTATAGTAATCGTATCCAAATCTGCCACTAAGAGAAAGCCATGTCAAGGGAGTATAATCGATTCCCACAGTACTTACCACTCTGTTTAATACGTCACCACTTTTATTATATTTAGCGCTCCAAAGTGGATTATCAAAATCTGAATTACGGTTTGTATTAAACAACACATTTTTATTACCGAGATTATCTTCAAAATTTCTGATGTCATTGTTTGCGGGCCACTCGTATAATTCTACCAAATAACCACCAGCGCCACTTCCTGACGCCGAACTTTTAAGTGGGCGAATATTTGTTGCGTTTGTAAAGGCAATAGAAGGATTAATCGTTAGTTTATTGCCAATTTTAGTTGTGTTTGCTAATTTAAAATTATACTTTCTGTAAGTGTTATTTGGCACCACACCTTTACTGTCAAAAAATTGGCCTGTTGCTCTAAATGCAACATTTTTTACTCCAAATTCTGCACTTAAATTATGTGTTTGAGAAAAACCGGTTTGAAAGAAATGATGGAGGTTATCATAAAAAGTTGTTCCCGGTTTCCAACGTGGTCCAAAAGATGTAAATGAACCTGTGGCATTCGGAGATGTAAATGGAATATTGTTACTGGAACCAGGCCCAAAATCATTGTTGACAACTCCAAACCGTGTTTCTTTTTGATAACGAAAGCTGTTATCGTACGATATTAGCACCTTTCCATCAGTACCTTTTGCTTTTTTGGTAGTAATAACTATAGCGCCTGAACTTGCCTGGCTTCCATACAATGCGGTTGCTTCCGGACCTTTTAGGACAGTCACGTTTTCGATATCGTTGGGGTTTAAATCGGCAATTCGGTTTGTATTGTCGTTGTTTCGGTTGTTACCGTCTGATGCAAGCCCAATTCCACTTCCACTCTGTGAGTTAGAATTAAGAGTCTGATTATCCAAAATAATTCCATCGACTACAAATAGCGGCTGATTTGTACCGGAGATTGTATTAAATCCTCTCAAAACGATTCCGGAAGATGCACCTGCGGTTCCTGATGTGGGCGTAATTGTTAAGCCTGCAACTCTGCCTTGTAATGCATTTACAAAATTTTCTCGTTGGGTTTGTTGAATGTCGCTCCCTTTTACTGTTTGAACCGAATAGCCTAACTCACGGGAATTTCGTTTGATATCCATTGCTGTAACAATTTCAACATCGTCAAGTTTAATACTTGCTTCCTGCAATTCTATTACAAGATTAGTTTCATTACCAACTTTTATAGACTGCGAAGTAAATCCAACAGATGTTACCGTTAGTATGTCACCTTTGCTTGCAACTATTGTAAACCCTCCTGAAGAATTCGATTGGGTACCCTTACCTTTTACCACAACCGTTGCACCAATTACTGGATTTTTTTTGTCATTGATAACTTTGCCGGAAATTGTTGTTTGCGCATTTGCAATAAGTGGGAAAAAGAAAAACAGGCATACTGCTAACCTAGTAAAAAATTTCGTCATATCAGTTTAGTTTAAGAATTGTAACAATTCTATATGGTAAACAAAGTAGAACTTTTTATCTAAAAATTAACAATTTGTTAGTAAATAAAACGATTTATCCAATAAGATTTTAGAAGTAATTATGGTTAAAACAAAAAGCCAACGTCTTAATAAACTGGCAACACATGAACGGAAATGAAGACTTGTTACACAAGTGTTATATAAGTTTTTTTGGTAAAACCGATTAATTCACTAGTTTTAACCTGAAGATTAGCTTCAAACCCATTATTACTAACCATAAACTTATTTAACATGGCAGGAAAATTAACAGCGTATTGCATGAAGACGAAGGAAAAAAATGTTGAAATGCAGGAAGCAGTGATCACTAAAACATCTCGTGGTGGCTACATGGCTCAAGGCAACGACGGTAAAGGAAATAAAATGACTACTATGCTAGGCGAAGCAAGAGCTTTGGAAGCAGTAAAAGATGGAGTAGCTAAAAAAGGCTGGTAGTACAAAAGATACTAGACAAAAGATTTTAGACAAAAGAAAGCAGCTCTGTTGGGGCTGCTTTTTTATTGTGTCAATCCAGTTTTTGAAATGCTACTGCCTTGTCTAAAAACCTAGACATGCTTGTCATGGTTTTAATATCTTCTACAACTAAAATTCCATTTTTGCCAACTTGTTTCAGTTTGGCTTTATTGGTGCCTTTTTGCAAAAACAGTAATACTTTATTAAATGTTTCACTTTGAAAATAAGGCGATTCCGGATTAGAAACAAAAAAGCATTTTAATACCTCGTTCTTTAAAAACATTCTTTCAAAACCTAGTTGTACAGCCATTTTGCGGCAGCGAACCGTTGTAAATAAATCTTCTACCTGCGCAGGTATTGGACCAAAACGATCCTGCATTTCAGCATGAAAAGCAACCAGGTCTTCTTCGGTATCGCAATTATCTAAGCGGCTGTAAAGCGATAATCTTTCTGTGATACTTTCTACATAACTATCCGGAATTAATATTTCCAAATCGGTATCTATTGAACAGTCTTTTACAAAATCATCCTGCTGTTGTATTTCTTCTTTAAACAAATCTCTGAACTCATTTCGTTTTAATTCCTTTACTGCTTCGTCGAGTATTTTCTGATACATTTCAAAACCAATTTCTGCAATAAAACCACTTTGCTCACCACCCAGCATGTTGCCGGCACCACGTATATCAAGATCACGCATGGCAATTTGAAAACCACTTCCAAGATCGCTGTACTGCTCCAATGTGCTCAATCTTTTTCGGCTATCTGTAGGCAGAGTACTCATGGGCGGCGCCAATAAATAACAGAACGCTTTTTTATTACTACGACCTACACGTCCTCTTAACTGGTGCAAATCACTCAATCCAAACTGGTGCGCATTGTTTACGATAATGGTATTTACATTCGGAATATCCACTCCACTCTCCACAATATTTGTACAGACAAGTACATCATATTTTTTGTCCATAAAGT
>JBBRPX010000022.1:0-25411 GCA_038227505.1 Chitinophagales bacterium | reverse complement strand
TGATTGAATAATTCTTTATTGCCTAAATATTTTTCGCCTTCTTCAATAAAACCATGCTTTTTAAATACCTTTCTAAACAATGCTTTTGTTTCATTGCCTTTGAAAGGTTTATCATCGGGGTAGTTTAATTTATAATGGTAAGTCTTTTCGCCATTTTCAATTTTATCCTTTTTAAAGCCAAATAATTTCAAAATACTATCATGGCTAATTTCGGCAGCACTGTCAAATAAGTCAAATAGTTTTTCTTTGGCATCTGCTGTTAAATATAAACTGCTTACATCGATATTTATTTTCAATTTGCCATTTACTAACTCTTCTTTCTGAATCACTTTTAAATTGTGGATTGTCTGCCATATTCTGAACTCTTGAAAGCAGGGAGAACTTTTGGATGTAACTTTTACTCCAACAGTTTTTATTTCTTTATCTTTAGTTTTGTACGATTTTGTTTCATACTGGCAATTGGCAAGTAATCCTTTTTGAGATTTTAGTCCTCTTTGATAATAAATAATATCATTAAAAAACAGGTGAAATAAATCCCTGTTTTTTATTTCCTTGTTTTTTTCTTTATTGTGTATATAAAATGTGTCTGCTATTTCACCAATCTTAACCCTATCAGAAAATTCTTTTTGGTATTGTGTACTTTGTGTTTCCCAAACTTTTTTTAGTTCTTCCTGATAAAAACTTCTGCCGACAATTCTTTGCTTAACCGGATAATTCCTGTCAGCTTTGATGTTTTTTAAATAATATTCAGATATTGTCAGGTCTTCTTTTGCAATATCTTTTTCAAGAGCCCGTTTACGGCTTTCCCATGCAGCGGGGTCAACTTCGGAAATGGTATAATTGATTTTCTGGTCTTTGGTTGTTTTTCTTGTTATCTCAACCTCAATATTTTTATTAAGCCATTCTAAAGGATTTTTTCTCTTTTTAATTGCTTTGAATTCTAATTCTGAGGTTTTGCATGTCAATTCGTAAAAAGTATAATCTTTATCCTTCCCCTCTCCTTTGCCCGTTTCAGTGATTGAAGTGATAGTCACAATTTCGACCCATTTTTCATAAAGCGGGTACTTCGTTTCTGCTACTTCATCTTCAACTTTATTATCCTTTCTGCTGCTTTTAAATCCTCTGCGTTGGTTATAATGATAAAGAATCCTGGCAAGTTCAAGCAGGCTTACATGTGTATGAAGTGCTTTGGTTTTAAGAAAATATATTATCCAGTCTTCGGAAATTTCATATTCATCGCCTTTGGTGGTTTTCTTTCCAACTACCCCAAAAAACTCAGCCGCTTCTTTTTTTAAACCATCGGGGAAAGGTAAATATTCATTTATATTATGCTTTTCTTTCAGTGATTTAAAATCTTCGGGAAATGTATCAGGCAGCCATCCCAATATTTTTAATGCTTTAATAAGCCTGGTTCGTCTTAATTTATAACGTTGGTTTGATCGTCTTGCTCCTCTTGCAGTTCTTCTACCTTTTGCATTTGATTCAGGATTACCTGTTTCAAATTTATTCATTGCATCTGCATCCATAGGTATTATTCTGCTGCCTAATTGAATAATTTTTCCATTTAAGGTTTCCGGATTTTCATAAGCATTGCTTTCAATAAATGCCCAGCCTATTGAGTTTGTTCCAATATCAAGTCCAAGAATCTTTTTCATTTTGCTGTTGGTATTTATTAGTTCTTAAGAGTAATAAAAATGCCCCGAAGTACGTCGAGGCTCGTGAAAATCATTACGGAATGATCCTTATTGTGATTTGCTTATACCAAGTTATAAAACATTTTTTATATTTCAAAAAAATCTTGCAAGTACAAATCGGTAATAGAGAGTTATTTTAAATCAAGGCTTTGCCAATTTTCTCTGCAATTATTACAACTGAAAGAAAGTCGTTTTAAGATCATTGCATGAAAATTCGTTTTGTATAGTTCTCTTCAAGTTTGATAAATCATTTATGCAAACCGGTAAAAGCGCCTGCGGCCAAAAGAAGTAATGCCGTGTTGAAAGCTTTCAACACTGTAGCCCTGCGCGAGCCGTTAAGCCACAGGAGAGAGGAACGAATGGATGGGGCTGCGAGTGCCACTGGATGGGGCGGACAGGACAATGACTGCAAGGAATGTGGACGCACAGTGCAGAGGCTGTCATGAGGCATACCAAGGTATATGCCAGGGGTTGTGACGACAGCCTCAAACGCAGCCAGTGGCCGCCGGCTCGCATAATAATATTGGTAGCGGGTGAATGAAAAGATACTGGGGGTAAGAATTTGTGTAAAAGTTGTTTCTTTTCAGACATAGTAGCTACCCTTGCAAAAACATGCTGAGTTGCAAAGGATATGACAAACTTGTGTTAACAGTCTGAAAGACAAAAGAGGTCTTGTGATTCCTTCTAAGTATGTAAAGGAAATATCACAAATCCTCTTTTAGTTTGGCGGAGACTTTGCCAAAGTATGTTTTTGAAAGACCGATTACCGGATTTATAATTCAACTAAAAATAATATGTTAAAGACTATACCTAACCGGAGGTCGTGGTGGAGGAATGATTATAGCGCTGTTTAAATTAGGAATTATTTTTTTTATTGCTATCATGTTCTTGTTTAGGGTATCTAAAAATGTCCAGTTTTTACCATTATCTGTCGATAAACCTATAAGCGTTGAAGTACTTATAACTCGTCCAGACGATATATTAACTTCTGTATGCTGAGTAATAGTACATTGCAACTCCTTTCCACTTTTTATAATTTTTGAAGCGTCGTCAAAAGTTATGCTTTTAATCGTCATTCCTTTTTGTTTCAGATCGGTAATTGACTTTGTTAGAGCCTGTACCAGTTTGGATTCGCCACCCATTAGTTTTAACATTTTAGGATTATTATAAGTTGCAAAAGTCTTATAATCGTTACTTATAAATGCTTGTCCCATTTTATTGGCTTGTTCCCTTACAATTTTACTTGTGTCATTTTGTGCGTTACCTGAAATGTAACCGAAAATAAAGATCACGCACATTAGGGACGAAATTCTTCGCATAGAGTTTTAGTTTTATATTAAAAACAGAAATCTTTTATATCATTAAAAGAACTTTAGCTATTGATTTATATTATAAAAATCTAATTCGGATAATTCACTTTGTAATGATAAACAAACAACATGTCATTTTTATCTTTTGCTTTTAAGTTAAGTCAGAATCACATCTAAACTGTTCCTTACTTATCCTCTCAAAAGAGTTTTTTTATAAACTTGATATTCTATAAAGCGATCTTCAATGTTCATATTGATGTTTTTTTTATTGTAAAGCTCCGGGAATTATTTATTCTTACTCGACTATATTGACCGTATCAAAAGATACTCCTTTCAATTTCTCTTCTACTATCATATTTCTTAACTTAGTACTACACATATACAGAGGTTCTGGCCGTAGCAATCCGCTTCTTACTCCTAATTTTTGGTCTGTGATAAATAAATCGCCTTTATATATTTTAGCTTCCATTTTAATAAACGGTAAAGAAATAAGATTCAATCCTATTGTATGTCCCAAAGGGCATTTATATACTTCCTTTTGGGGTTTCGAATAATAATTTGCATCCTCTATGTAAGTTCCTGGTGTTTCACTAGACTCAGAAAAATCAAATGGGTTAACTCCTGCAATAGTTTGGTCTGATAGATGTAATAAAGGACTATTTATTTTAAGTTGATAATAGTTTGTAGATTTCTTCCCGTCAGAAGATAAGATCGGAAAAAATGTAGCCCCTTTAAATTTATGTTTCTTAAACAACTGGACAAATTTTTCTGATACAACATATTCTCCCGCAATTGTACAGGCTATATCACTTTTTGGTATCGTTTTTAGATTTAATTTTAATTTTCCTATTTGCTTAGCATTACTACCACATACAGGACATGCAACAGATTCGTCGTAAATTGTTCCGCTCTCTTCTCCCGCGGGTTCGAATACACGCGTGACTTTAAATCTAAATAATTCTGCATCATTGATTTCAGATCTAGTATATTTATAAATTACCGTCCAACTAAATATAAAAACTGAATTGTATTTTTTTTTTACTTCATTTTCAATTTCCCCAATTTTATAAAACCTATTATCATCTTTTGAAATTTGAATCACTTGGGTCAAATCTTCAATAATCTTTCCTTCATTTTTCTTAAACAGTGATTTTGTATAATCTAGATTTAATCTAAATTCAAATATCTCTTTCATATTGGCATTTTTATTTTGGTAAAGGTAATTTACTATAAACCTTTTTCATAATCGCATTTCTAGCACTTTGAGTCAATTTACCTGCTCCGTAAGGATGTAGATTACGGAATGCATTTGTTATTTTTTGATGATAGGCTGCAGGTATTGGGGATAACTTACCATTTTTGGGCCCTCCCATATATTTGGGCTCAACATGATGCAACTGATCTCCCTTCTTATTTGGGAATTCCTTTTGTGCGTCCTTATAAAGTTTTTGTAATTTACCTCCGCAATTATGAACTAAAACTCGTTTTCCAGAAACGTAATACGTGTGAAAATCCGCTACCTCAAAATTATAGACAATTGTCCTTTTGAATACAACTTTTATGGAATTAATAGCAACCTTGTTACTTCGATACGTTGCAACACTATCTCCAACTTTTAAACTCGCAACTTTTAACCAGCGGCCTGCTACAAAAAATGGGTGATCGGCTGTAGCACTAATTACTTCGTTGCCAATATGTATTTGGTAAATAGTATCCCTTACATGAATGAACAGTTTAACTACTTGTTTTTTTCCGTATCTGCCAGTTGTATCATTAAATGACCAAACTACATCACCTATTTTTATTTGTTCGATCCTTTTATAACCACTATCAGTAAGAATCAAAGTCCCCGGTAAAAAACAGCCGCAGGCTTCACCTATTAGTTGCTTTTCCACTGTTTCAGCCTCCTCTTTTTCCAGGGTATTGACGGCATCCTTTACTACTATTTCCTCAACCTCATCTTTTGCCGCCACTTTAAAACCATCTTCCAAAAGTGTTTCTCCTGCCCGTTCTGCTAATCGTATGCCATTCCCGCCTTCTCCCGCTGTAAACACATCAACTCCCAGCATGACGACCCCCATAGTTATTTGCTTCCAATCTCCATTGTAAATTCCCTTGCCTATTTCTATAGCACTACCGACAAACGGTGTATTTTCTGCAATAGTTACAAGCGCATCGCCAACAATATCCCAAAAATTCTCACTTTTCGGTTCTGCTTTTACCGTCTGAGCCGGATCGATAGTTTTCGTTTCTGGTTCTTTTTCTTTAGGGCCATTTGTAATAATTACAGTGGGTAAAGTTTTTGTATCATTTAATTTGCTTCCCTGGCTGGCGTCACCAGCTTTAGTAGAATCGCCAGGATTGAGCCCATTAACATCTGCAAAACGTACGGGGTTGTCAAATCCATACACATAGGGACTCCACCTGCGCATATATTCACTTAATGGATCAATACTAAAAAACCTACCAATTTGAGGATCGTAAAATCTAGCGCCTAGATCATATTCTTCCAACCCTGTTCCGTCATTAAACTCTTTGTTTTGTAGTTCCTTCCCAAGAAATTGCTGTTTATTTTCCAGTTTCATCGCAGCCTGAGAACTTATGCCTTCCATTTTAAGACCAAACGGATAATAACTACCGTACCATTTTAGCTACTTCCCCAAATCTGCCCCCAACGCCTGCAGCCAATCAAAGAACTTTTTTCTATCACATAAAACTAACGGATTTTTTCTTTTCAATTGAAAGAAAAAAATATAAGCGGCTGTTAAGCTTGAAGGGTAAGCAGCAGCGTCCCGATAAATAAACAATGGCACTAATGAGCCTTATATTTTAATACACCTGCCGCCATTGTTTTTTATCGGGATGCAAGTCAAAGCCGCCAGCAGACACTTTGATCTAAAAGCATCTTGCGGCGGCTGCGACAGTTTTTGCAGTAGCTGCTGCTACTGCTTTTTACACTTGCCCTGCCATTCTTTGAACCATTCTTTTAAAAACTGCTTTTGCAAAGCTTTGAACGCTGCACCTTTCTTTTCGTACTGCTGCCAACGCAACCAGTTTAAACCATCAAACATTTGTTCCACCTGGTCGAACTCGTAACGGTGCATACCATGACCGCAACGCATAAAATAACTGGTGGCTTGTTCCCTTTCATCGCTGCCGCTGCTGTTCACTTCCAAACTTACATCATTGATAAAAACCTGTAAAACGGATTGTGGTGTGGTTTCTAAAAGTTCGCAAAGCATTTGTAATTGTTGTGGGATGGTTAATTCAATCGTTTGTTTCATCTTGTAAAATTTAATTGTGATAAAAAATAAAATGCAGCAAAAAATGCTTAGCGACCAGCCTTTGCGGCAAGTGCGACAGAGCCAAAAGGAAACGGAATAAAAATGATGGCTTCTGTGCGGCTGGGCTGTGTTTTTATGCCGTAGTCTTTTGGCTGGGTTTTGTGCGATGGCTTGCCGCTATACCTTTGCTATGCCATTTTTGTAGCTGTTATTTTACCTTGCTGCCGCAGGCTTTGCCATTGACCGACTGGAAGGAGATGGCATAAAAAAGATTCGTGCTTGCACACCGCTTTTGAGAAGCGTTGGCTGTCTTTGGGCACGGCTGCAATAAAAAAAATAATTAGCATGGCTGCTTGGTGGAGCATTATTTTTTTTATTGCTTGCGGTGTTGGCTATTTAATATAATGTGATGTTATAGGCTTTTTTAGCGTTGGCATGTTTACATGAGCGTAGGAAAAACGCCTATAATGCCACATTATGTTATTTAGCTTCAGGCGGTTTTTTTTGGCGTGGTTTTTTGTTCTGTGTGTGGGCTGCAGCTCTTTTATTTTTTTTCTGTCTTTTCTAAAAAAATAAATGTGCTGCTTGTGTGTGAGCTTGCAAAAACCATGACATAAAAAACTGACTGCAACACCGCAGAAGACTTGGTGCGTTGGGTTCTGTGTGCTGGCTCAAGCCTTAGCCGTGCCTGTGGGTCGGGCTGCTGCTCCAGAGTTTAAAGCCTGTTACTTTCCCGATACGCTTCGCTATCGGGATCTACGCTTCGCTACGACATTGGATGGTGCTGCTGTAATTCGTTTTGTAAATCATCAAGGTTGTTTGTTTGGTAACGTTCTGTACTGCTCACATATTTATGGCCAGCCATGTATTGAACCTGCCGTAAATTATTTTTTCGTAGCCATTCTGTAATTACACTGCTCCGGATTTGCTTGGCATTGATAACTTTTGGATTTAATTTTTTCAGTTGGTCAAACATATATTGCACCCGGTTCTTTACGTTTTTATCACTCAGTACTTTCAGTTTTTGCTCCGTAAACATTGCTCCTTCTTTAAATTTATTTGCATTCAGATAGTTTTGTAACTCCGTTATCTGCAAAGCTTGCAGGTCTAATATCCTTTCATTGCTTCGTTTTGTTCCTTTGACCAATATTTTGCCTTCTTTTATTTTGATGTGCTGGCTTTCTACTCTCATTAACTCGCCGCCCATTAAGCCCTGGTAAATCATCAGCCCCAACATTATTTTTTTGCTGCTGTCAACATTTAACTGGATGCTGTATTGCTTAAATAGCTCTTCCATCTCTTCCACACTTAATAAATTGATGGGTAACTTTCTTGACAATCCTTTTATAAAAATTCCTGCTGCCGGGTTATCATTTCTTTTGCCATGTAAGATTAAGTAGTTGCTGTAATGCCGTACAGTTCCTAATAAAGCATGGATATTTCTTTTACTTTTTTGTTCATCTGTGCAGTACCGCATAAAGTCTAATACATCATTGTAAGTAAAGTTTTCAAGGCTGTTATCTTCCCGATGTAGCCAGGCTAAAAAATAATTACCTCGTCTTGTGTACGCTTTTATTGTTGATGCTGATAAATTCTTTTGTTGTAGATATGCTGTAAAGTTCATGGTTCAATATTTTTAATTTTCCATCTTATCGTTAGTGGTGTTGTGCCTTCTGCAATATGGGTATAAATTTGTGTGCTGTCTAAGTCTGCATGTCCTAAAAACTCTTTTATTCTTTCCAGCTTCATACCGCTTTGCAAAAGATGTGTTGCAATACTGTGGCGGAGTGTGTGGGTTCCGGCTTGTTTGCCCCCATCCCCTGAAGGGGAGTTAAAAGCTTTCTTTACTAATTTTTTTATTCTGATATATAAACTTTGTCTTTGCATTGGTCTGCCTTTGCTGGCATCTACAAAAATGTATCCGTGCTTTTGTTCCTGTATCAACTGAGGCCTGGCATAATCCAGATACAATTTTATTTCTTCAAAGTTTTTTTCTGCTATCGGTACAAACCTTTCTTTATAACGTTTCCCTTTTCTTACATGCAAAATTTTCCTTGCAGTATCTATATCTTTTATTTCTAAACAAGCTCCTTCATTCAATCGTAATCCACAACCATAATAAACTGCCAGCATCGCCTTATCTCTTACGCCCAATAAATCGTTTTCAATAACATCATACAACTGCTGTACCTCTGCAATCGTTAGCCACACCGGTATCGTTCTTGTTTCTGCCAACTGCTGCAATGCAAAGCCTACATTGCTTCTTCCGGTTTCCCTGATGTACTTACTAAATAATTTTAAGGCTTGTATGTGTTTGTTGATACTTCCAATACTTAAAGGTTTGCCGCTTCTGTTGCTGATTTTATTTTGCAGCAAGTCCATAAAATTATTTGCATCACCTGCCATTAACTGTGCTAACATTATTTTTCCAGTCGCTTCCTGGTACAATAAAAAACTTTGTACGGTGCTGCTTAATGCTGGTATACTGAACACAGAATAATTTAATAGCTGCAACCATTCTGTAAAGCTTTCAAGCAATAAAATGTACTGGCTGCTTTGCAACCGGGTTGGTTTCTTTTTCATAAATAATTATTTGGAATAAAATTTTTGTATTGGTCTTTTCGGGTGTCGTAGTTGTCGCAGTAGCTAAAAGCCTTTACTGCATTGGCTTTTACTGCGACAGTGGTTTGATTGTCGTAGTAGTGTCGCTGTCGTTGTAACTGCTATAACTTTTTCAACTGCTCAATGATGCTTTGTAAATGTGTGTCTATTTCACTTCTAAGCTGGCTGTATTCGTTTGCATCTGTTATGGTGTACTCAAAGCCTTTGCGGTGTACAAAGCCGCTTACAGGCTTTATAAAGCCGTATTGCTTTAACTCTCTAATGTAGCGTTGTATCGTTCTTGGTTCTACCCTAAAAACCTTTCTTATCTGCTGGGCTGTAAAACTTTCCATTTTACTTTCTGCCAGGTGCAGCTTTAACTTTTCCAAAAATCCTCTCGTTACCTGTGTCAGTTCATCGCTCTTGCTAAACAAAACATCCTTCAATAAATTAAACGCTGCTTCTATATCGTCAATCGTTGTTTCAATAAATAACTGGTTGTTGCTATCCTTCTTCACATCCCGTTGGTACTGGTGATAAAAGGTTACAGCTTCTATAAATCCTAATAACAAAGTCATTGTTCGCCTTGGCTTAAAAACCTGTTCCGGCAACTCAATATATTTTGCATAAGGATTGATAATGTTGATTGGCCGTAAAACGCTTTGGATATTTTTAAATAATTCTTTGTACTGTTTTTCTCTTTCTTTGTTTATTTCGCCGCCGCTTAATTTTGTTTGATACTCATTTATTTTTTTGTCCTGTTCCCGGCTCTGGTCGGTATATAAAAGGATACAGCGGTTTGCATTGTCTTCGTAAATCTTTTCTTTGGTGGTACAACCGCTCACACTTACCGGGCCTTCTACCGTTAACGTAATCGTTTTTAAATTCCCTTTGCTGTCTTTAAGTGTTACCGTTTTTGTAATCTTTCTTTTGGTCTGTAATTCTCTCAACGGATAAAATACCGTCATTGCTCCGTCTAAATCTTCAATCAAAATCAATTTATTTTTTAGTTCATCCTGCTTAAAATAATACAAAGCATTTTCTGTTATTTGAGTAATCTCTATTTTATCTTCTGTTGGTATCAGTTCGCTTATTCTTTCCTGCAAATACGTTTTGCCGCTGCCGCTACTTCCTAAAAACATGATGTGCAAGGGTACTGGTTGTTTCCTGGTGCAGTAAACTAAATAAGCAATCATACTGTTACTGGCTTCGCCTACAATGCCCGTTAATGCTATCATCTCAGCGGTACGGTGCAGTAAGTTGGGTTTCTTTAATTCGTTTACTGCTGCTGTTCGTTGGGCTGGTGTAAGTTCGTGCTGTGGTTTTTCTTTGGGTTGTAATGCTTCTATTTTTTTAATGCGGTGGCTCTCTAATTCTGTAATAAGATTGATAAATGTATTGGTAGTTTGCTGGCTGCTGAGCTCTAAAGTTTCTGCCACGTTATTTATTGTCTGCTCCCTTTGCACCTGGTTGTATAAGTCTATACTGTACCACTGCGGATGATTTGTTTTTTCTTTGTGCTGTACTTTCAATGTCACTTTCATTCTATCCAGTCCGCTAATTCTTATGCCGCCTAAGATTTCAAAATAAAGTTCACAGTTATCATAAATCAATAACTCCGGATTGCTAACATTTAATTTGCTGTTGCTTTGTGTTATAGAACTGGTGGGCATTTCAGAAGATTGTAATTTTTTATTTTCAATTGAAAAAGAAAAATCAGGAACTCTACTTTCAATCAGGCTTTGCAATACACCTGCATCATCATGGGTGCATAGCACACTGTTTACGTCCTCACCTGCAGGCAGGTGTACGCATGTAATGCGTACATGAGGCAACAGATTTTTTAAAGTGCTGTAATGCTTTACAGTGGCTGCTGCTCCTGCTTCATCTGCATTGAGCATTAAAATAATTTCTTCCAGTTGTGGTAATTCTATGATTGCTTTTTGATGTTCGTCTGTTAATCCATTCGTGCCGTATAATGATAAGATTGTGTACTGCTCTGTAATTTCATTTTGTTGTAGTAAACTGGCTGCATCAATAATACTTTCTGTAAGAATTAATTTTTTTGTTTGCAAACTTGGATAGCCTGGATAAAGTCCGGTTCTGTTGGATAAATAAAAATGTCTGTTGTCTTCATTGTTGGTGATGCTCCTGCCATAGAGTGAGATAATTTTATTGTCAATATTTTTTAAAGGAAAGATGATACAGTCTTTTGCCCATACTGTAAAACCTCCGGCTGGCTTCGATTTCAGTAACCCATATTGCTCACAGCTTGCTATAAAATTTTTCTCGTTCAGTTTGTGGTGCCAGTCTCCTGTATTAAAACCTATTTCATGCAGCTTGTAATTTATTGCTCTGCTCTCGGTGTAATCAACTGCTTTCTTTGTTAGTGGTAATGCCTTGGTAAAATATTTGAACAGTCTTGTTAGTACTGCAATCTTTTCTATCGGTTCGGTTTTCCCGTCATTCGTCGGGATTTCGCTTTGCTCAACTATAAAAAGTTTCGCCGCTTCCGGTTGTTGTTGTGGTGCTGTTGCATGGCCATTGAGCAACGCAGTTGCTTTTAATAAAGCTTCATGCTTGCTGCAGTTCTCTTTGAGTTCTATAAATTGTATTTGGTCGCCGGTGCCTGCTTTGCAATTGCTGCTAAAACAACAGTAAGTATTTGTCTTTGGATAAATCTGTAGGCTGGGATTTTTGTCCGGGTGGAAGGGGCAAAGCAATCGTTGGTTTTTATCTGGCTTTAGATTGTAATGCTGCAACACCTGGTTGATTGATAGCAGTTGTTTTATTTCTTTTAATTCCATGTGGATAATTATTTTGTGCTTTAATAGTTACACAACAAAATTACAATATGTAACTTTAATGTTACAATAATATTTCCACACTTTGCTAACACTTGCGTTAGATGCTACAATAAGGTAGATTTGTATTAATTAAAGCACATTCTCATGAACATTCCGGCAGTTATAAAGAAGTTTCGTAAGGATAAAAGCCTTTCTCAACAACAGGTCGCTGATGCTATTAAAATGAACCGGGTGCAATACACCAGGATTGAGACTGGCAAAGCTGAGGTTACCACTTCAACACTGCAGAAGATTGCTAAAGTGCTGGACGTACCAATGACTGATTTTTTTAAAGAAGATAATAATGCAGAAGCAAATTCTTATGATAAAAATATTCTGGAAAAAGTAAAGTTGATTGAGCAGCTTGACGAACCGCAACAAAAATCACTGTTCATTTTTATTGATACGGCTATTGCTAATAAACGGCTGAGAGATACTTTAAATAATGCGCTTAGTGTAGCTTCTTAAAATAATAAAGCCCTCAACCGAGGGCTTTTGTTGTTTTATAAATTATAATGTACTGGTGGCTGCTGCGGTGGTACGCTAATAGCAGTACTTAAATTTGGTAATGCTTTTCTTAATGTTGCCATGTCCTTATTGGATGTGTCTATAAATGTCCAACTAACTCCATTGTCTGCTGATACCGCTATTAATGTTGAAGTGCTTACTAATCTGCCTTGTGATAGTTTAATTTCTGTATGCTGTGCAATGGTGGCTTGTAATTCTTTACCACTCTTTACAATCTTTGATGGCTCGTCAAAAGTAATATTAGTAAAGCTCATGCCTTGTGCCTTCATATCATTGGTGGACTTGGTTAATACTGCTGCCATCTTTGATGCGCCACCCATTGACTTTAATATTAGCGGATAAGTATAAGCCGCAAACGCTTTATAATCGCTACTTACAAAAGCTACTCCCATCTTATTTACTTGCTGCTTTAAGTTCGGTGTTGCTTCTTTTACCTGCCCATAAGATTGAAAAAATAACGTGGCAGTAAATAATAAACTGATGATTGATGATTTCATAAATGATAACTACCCTTTAATTTTTAATGATTCAAACCACTTGTTTGGTCGCCCTTCAAAATAATCTACAATTCTTTCCTCAACATGCTCCGGCTCCCATACCGCTGCTCTTTCCAATCCGATACACTCTGCTTTTTTAGCTGGTCTCATAGCTCCTGTATTGGGGTCGTAAATCTCAAACTGATTTAGTTCAAAATCATCTTGAATAAATGCTAATGGAATTTTCTTTATTCCTTCCTCAAGTTCTGATACCCCAATAGTTTTCCAGCGGTTTTTTGTTATTGCATGGTTATAAACTCCTACATTAAAAATCACTTTGCTACTTCGTATAAAATCAATATCAGTAATTCTACTGTCTGAATAAATATTATAAAACGCATAGCTCGCTTTCCCTAAAATTCTACCATAAGAAAACTTCCCATTTGCAAGAGGTATTTCTATAAATGCACCTTCTTTTATTCTCGCCATATTTTTAGTTTAATGCCATCCTTTACTTTTTGCTGCATCCATGTAGATACCAGCCTTTTTATTATTTGCACCAATTCCATTTATAGCATTACCTGATTTACCACCCATGGACTTAGCTCCGCCATTTTTGTTTATTAACTGCTGCTCTCTGCCTCTTATTGCATTTTTACTTGTTGAAGACTTATCTAATTTGGCTGGTCCAAAACCTTTATCATTCATGTGATGTCCGTTATCTCTTTTTGCTACATTTTCATAAGCAGTTCCTTTTCCACTCGTTCGCCCTGAATAAACCTCGCCCGTTACTTCGTTTGTTTTTGTGTAGGTTTGAAAAGTTTTTTCTCCCGCCTCCTCGCCAATATCTTTTACAATTGCTTCTTCAACTTCTCTTTCTACAATTTCTTTTACTTCATCCTCTGCTAATATCTGCAATCCCTTTTCCCCGGCTCTTAGTAGTTCTCCTCCCTCGCCTGCTGTAAATACATCAACAGCTAAAAATGCAACTCCTAATCCTGCTTCTTTCCAATCGCCATGATATATACCTGTACCAATTTGTTTTATGCTGCCAGCAAATGGTATCCAGTCAACAGCACCCCATAAAAAGCTACCAACACTGCTAAGTGTACTTTGACTTTTTGTAGAGGTTACAACTACTTCGTCTAATGTTTTTGAATCATTTAATTTACTTCCATTAGATGCATCATCCTTCCTTGTAGAATCTCCTGGAGCCATTCCATTTGCATCTGCAAAGCGTATGGGATTATCAAAACCGTATTGGTAAGGACTCCACCTACGCATATATTCAGCAAGTGGGTCTATTGAGTGGAAGCGTCCTATTTGTGGGTCGTAAAATCTTGCTCCAAGGTCATACTCTTCCAAACCGCTTCCATCACTGAACTCGCCACTTTGTTTTTCCCTATCTAAAAATTGAAATTTATTTTGAAGTTTCCCAGCTGCCTTAGAAGATATTCCCGCCATGGTGAGTCCGAACGGATAAAAGTGAGATTCTTCTAAAATTGCACCCCTGGTATGAATAACCTGTACATTATCAAAAAACACATCAACCGGTGTTTCATTACTACAATAAATATATACGAACCCATTTTTCGGTACGCTTAAATTTTGTAAATCCGCAAAGTGGTTTTTAAGTTCGCTGTTATTACCAATCATGCTTATTTTATAATCTACAGCTTTAAACTGTTCATCAAAAAATATGACGTTGATAAATGCCTTAGGTGCACTGGCTGCAGCATTGCTTTGATTATTTTGAGCAGTTATCATAGTATAGATACCTGCTATCCCCGCTGTAGTGTTTATCTGAGTGGCAGATACTGCGCCATGTATACCAGTTGCAGAGGCAGCTGTTGGCGTTGTCAAAAACGCTGCTAACAGATCTGGTATCTGAACATTATTATTATAACTACTACCTGGATTATTTTGATAATAATAACTCTTCCCCAGCACGTCTATTTTGTCGCCCTTCATTACTTTCAATGTAATTCCAAGCCCTGTTTTATTTGTATTGCTATTTAGCTTGTAGACATTGGCGCTATTATCAGTAGTACATAGCGTTCCTGTACCGCAGCTTGGGTTGTTATTAGTTATGCCATTATTGTTAGTATATGTTTGTGGCTGTTGATTACCATCCCTTAAATAATTGGCCGAACTATTTGATACTATTTTAGTGTCATCGATTGTATAGAAAGATTTTTCAACATTTACCAAGCCGCTTTCCAATGTAACAGCAGGATAAATATCCTGTTGTTGCTCATCCGTAAGTACCATGCGTACATTACCCAAGTAATCCCTTATAAAATAATCAAACGCAAAACTTCCCCCTGACGTACTTGAAGGAGGCTTAATATACCTGATACGACCTTCTTCATGCGCAACAGATTCTAGTGATTCAGTTTGGTTTAAGGTTGTAAGTGATGCATTACTATATGTTTTAGATTTATAAACAAATCCTTCAATATAAGTGGTAACTGTAGTAATATCGCTGGTATAGTTAGTGCCATTAAAATTTACCACTGCCCCAATTTCCTGTGTTTGTTTCTGAAGTTTATTGCCGGCAGCATCATACGTATAGGTAATAGTCCCTTTATTGTTATTAGCGTCTTTTTTTACCGTCACCGAAGATGTCAAGTTCAGGTAATTATACTGTATGCCATCGGTAGTAAGATCCCCGATGTCTTTATTGTAATCTCTTTTAACATTACCATTTGCATCATAAGTATAGTCAATAATTGCAGCTCCATAATTTGATGCGGCATATGCAGCATCTGTAGTGATTGCCTCTTTAGTGGAAGCTTGATAATGCAATCCACTTGTTTTAAAATCGCCCATTTTAGTTTGAGCATTATTATTGTAGTCAATTACATTTTGTAGCTTATTACTATTACTTATATATGCATAATGAAGATCATCTATTTTAGAACTAGCATTTATCTTCAACCCCCATTGCTGCATTTGCTTAATGTTTCCATTAGCATCATAAGCGCTAGCATAATCAATTCCATCGCCCATTTTTACACTATAATTGACAATACTATTATTCCAGCTGTTATCATCATTTTTTTGTTTAAAATCAGCTTTTAGTAAGCGATGCGTATTATCATATGCAAAATCATATTGCCTGTTTACTCCATCTCCAATACTTTTCCATACTGTGCCTGCCACATTACCATTAAACTGAGCTGTTGCATAACTTGTTCCTGTTGCAGCGGAAGCAGTCTTATCATAGGCTAACTCCATCCCAAAGTATTTGTTGGTATTACTGCCACTTATAAAATCTTTATTTATTCCTGTAATCCATCCACGGATATTATAGTCATAGTTTAAAGTTTCCAGTTCATTTATACTGTTAGGTTTATTCCCAATTTTTTTACTTTTTAATCTACCTAAATCGTCATATGTATTTTGAAGAATGGTTTTCTCAGGCATCGAAATAGTCTGCCCTCCAACATTGCTGGATATTTTTTTTCTTACAAATAATACTCTACCATAATGGTCATATTCTATTTTAGTAAGTATGGTGTGTGTTTGAGCACTGGCCCCCCCTGCCTTATTATGTTCCTGCAAATTTCGAATGGAATGCCCACTAAAATCATACTGTGTGGTGGATATATCTTTTCCCCCACTTATATTCGTACTCTGCACTTGGATAACTCTGCTCTTTTCGTCGTAAAAAACAACTGAATATAAAAACTGGTTAGATGTTCCTAAAATTTTTACTCTCGTTCCAGTTGGCAATCCTTTAGTCGCATAATTTGCAGTAAGTGAAAGCGCAAATAATGGCGCCGTATTATAACTTGTTATAAAATAATTATTGTTATTCAAATTAGTTCCGTCTATTGTAGAAGACAATGTTGTACCGCTTCCAGCTACCCAGTTATAATCATCATAATAGTTCTGACTAAGTAGATCAAAATTTGCAGTTGTCGAGGGATAGTTGAAAGAATTATCCGCATTACTTAGATGTGTTGCAAATGGGGTTGCGTCTGTTAATAATCCTGTTTGTATTGGCCTGTTTAAAATGTCATAGACTGTAACAAACCATTTGCCATCAGTGCGCATATTTCCGTTTTGGGTCATTACTAATCTGTCCCTCTGATCATATACGAGCCACACTTCAGCGGCTCCTGGGACTTTCTTAATAATCATTCGGTGCCTATAGTCATATTCATAGCGAAAACATAAACCATCTGCCAGAGTATTTATTGAAATGCCGTTTAAATAGGATTCAGTTGCTTTGGGAGGAAGTACAAATCTCAGCTCATTAAGATCGTCGTAAATATAATAAGTGCATAACCATCCATCATGTCCATCTGTAACATTATTTCCTATCTGAATTTTTTTCAGTATAAGATTATTATCCTTATCAACGAATTCAACTACTTTTTTCCCATCCTGATTTGTTAGAACGCTTTTGTATAGTTGTCCTGGGTCATAGGTTCCATTGCTTGTAGGGAGGCTTCCCTGGGCTGCAGCTATTGAAAACAATTTTACGTTATCATTGATGTTGTTGAAAAGATGTTGACTTTGTATTGATTTTTCATTACTTGTTCCTTTACTGCCAACCCAACTGTTGCCGGGATCAAATGTTTTAACAGGCCTGTTTAATGGAGATGCATCAAAATCAACTTGGCTATAATAAAAAGTTTCACCCTGGCTCAAATATTGAGCTTCCATAAATGTTTTTTGTTGCTGAAACGGATTTAACTTAAATGAACCATTGTCAGTGATTTCTGCACCGCCTGATGTGGCGCTGGATATGAAGGGTAGATAACGATAAGTTTCCCTACCCAACTGATCGTATATCGTAGCATTTACTAAATCTTTTTTATTAGGAGAGGCCTGTTTGGTTACCCATTGAATTGACCTGCCCAAACCATCTGAATAAGCGGTCGTTGTTTTAACTTCTTCTATAACACGAGTAGGTACGATATTGGGGTCAGTTATGGGTACACTAGGGCTCCATTCCCTTACAAAATTAATATTAACCGTTGGCTGATAAGCTAGCGGTGTTGCTACAGGAGTTTGTGCCTTGATTGTTATAATATTTGTACAAACAAGAAAAAAAGCAAGAGAGATTTTCTTTAGTAACATATTCGTATCAGTTAGTAGGTACAAAAATTTATTGTGTAATGGCGTTTATGATCGTATTGTCCAATGGGTTTGTCCTGGCTGCGAATACACCCATTACGTTCCCATCTTTATCTATTAAGTATTTCTGAAAGTCTTTAGTAACCTGCACATTCATATTGCCGTTCTCACTCACCCGTTGCAGCCATTGATATATTGAATGCGTATTGCCCGTACTATCTTTTACACCTGTAAGCACCGATACAGGAAAGCTGGTATGATAAGTATTCTGTAATAACAACTTCAGTTCCTCATTCGACCTGGCTTCATTACCAAAATCATTAGATGGAAATGCGAGTACTACAAGACTATCTTTGTACTGCAGGTATAATTGTTCCAATTGTGGCAACTGTGTAGCTGCATACTGGCTTGCTGATGCAATGTTTACCAGCAGTATCTTTTTGCCCTGGTATTGTGCCATGCTTACCTGTGTACCATTTAAAGTAGTAAACTGTTTAGTATAGATACTGGTGGTAAGTAAAGCACCAAGTGTGAATAAGATTATCGTCATTAGTATTTTCATTTGTTAGCTTTTAAAAAGGTTAATCATGATTGGTAATGCAAGTTGCTGATGAGTATTCTGTATAGCTGTTTGGGTAACTACTGCTACCATCACTCCATTGATAATAGAAAGCGCACACCCACATACCAAGTTTAGGACTATATACTGAACTGGTATATCCTTTTGTACCTGTTTCACAAATATTGTTCACGCATTTTTTGTCCACTCCCGTGCAATTAGATGTATTACAAGGAACGGGGCATGCAGTTGTATTAGTTGCAACAACTATCCACTGGATATTACCGTAGGTACTGCTGCAGGGGTTCATATCCATTTGTTCCTGTTCCTGTTCTCCTGTATTTTGGTTGGAAGTATTTTTCTTACAGCGTATAGGTGTTGATGTGTTCTGCCAATCAGCATTAGAAACACAGGATGAACTAACTCCTATATCATCCCAGCGCAGGGTATTGTAACTTGCGCTTGCAGGGTTATTATCTTTCTCTTCCTGTTGCAGTATATTAGTGATGTACGTATTATTTTGCGGACAGGGTTTACAGCGTGTTTGACCGGTTGTAATCCATTGAGGGCTGCCGCTTGGAGGTAATATTTTATACTTGTATTCGTACTGATTTAAAATATTGTAATTGAAATCCCTTACCAACAATAGTCGTTGTAAAGCATCATATTCGTATGTCATCGATTTGCCGTTAACATCAGTTTGGCTGGTCATACCTATTACAGGGGTGTAAGAATAAGTATTGAGATGTGCATTTAATAAAGATGACTGGTTCCGTATAAGAGATAAGTTGCCGCTAACTGCATTATATGCAGCTAATAAAGTGGCTTGATCAACACCCTCAGCTTTAACTATGGGTAATAAATTGTTATACCCCCAGATATAAGATGTAGTAATGCCATCCTTTGTTGTTTTTTCGGCGAGGTTACCATTATAGAATTTTACCAGTGATTCATCTTTGTAACGGGAATCTTTTACAATTGAAGTATTCCCTGTATTGGTGGCTGCATTAGTGAAGGTGGATGATGCGGCAGCGAGGTTTATAGCTTGTATTTTGTTGAGGTACGCTTTCCCTGAAGGCACGGTGCTATAGTCGAACCTGCTAAAGCTAGCTCCTAATAAATTACCGTTTTTCCATTGGGTGTTTTCTATTGGACTATTTTGATAATTATCCTGCAATTGCAAAATTGGTTTTAGCTCTGCATCGGCATTTATTTTGGCATTGTTATGATAGGTTTGAAATGTATTGGTAGGATCAGTAAAATTGGTGCGGCGGTATGAAACCCAGTTTGTTCTTGATGTGGCAAGGCAATTTAAATATGCTACATAAGCATTTGTTAAACACTGGCTATTACCACTACATGCTGACATCGCAGTATTTTTTGCTGCCAGGCAGGAGGTGCAATCTGTGTTATATTGCGAATAACCGTCGCTGATATTGTCGCAGGTGGATATCCTGAAATCAAAAGCATATTTCTTTTTGGATTCTAATGCTTCCCCTTTTGAATTTACAGTATTTGTTCTCGTTACTTCGTGGTGAAAGGGACTTTCATTATAGGATGTTTGGGTTGTAGTGAATGAAACACCATTAGCATCATAGCTTGTTTCTGTTACTTGTGTTTGGGTTTTATGTGCTGTAGTGAGGTCATATTTTGTTGCTAACAGATATTGCGTAGTTATATCCTGACTTATCAAAAAAGCAGGGGTTTTAATGGGATCATTTACAAATGTTGGTACATAGGATTTCTCTTTCAGCATTTGGCCACTCTGGCTATAATGCGCTTCATACCTTAATTCACCACGCAAATAATCGAATTGCACCGGCGGATACGGAAAGTTTGGTGCATTGGCATCGCAACCTGCTGCATTTACAACTGTAGTGGCAATATCACCGTTATTCTGTTGCCATACCGGTACATTGGTAGTGCCATAATATTTATAAAAGCTATAACCATTGCCTGTTTGTGAGACTTTCACCTGGCTATAACCCAAATGGTTGCCTTGTGTATTTGCCATAGGCCGGATGCTACTGGGTGATTTAAAATAAGTGGCATCGATCATACTGGTACAACCATTGGCACTACCATAGGGAGTAAAGCCTGTAAATGTAGAACCATATAAACCTACGTTCTGAATAAGATCATTCCTGATAACACCTACATATACGGGGCGGCTATATAAAATACCACTGCTCTGACCATTATCACCAAGATAAGAATAGGATGTAACCATATCGTTTGCAGTAACACCGTCATTATGAGTAATAGTTTTAATACGGTTACCACCAACAGTAACTGTATTGGTAACTGTATTTTGTAAGGTTTGCCATTGGGTTATCGTAGCCTGTGCGCCTCCTGATGAACCTGACGGCACTGATAACGTTGCGGTATAGGTACCTTGCGCTAATGTAAGTGGGTTATTTGATAAAACCTGGCCATTGCCTATTGTAGTGCTGTATACTACGGTATTGCTGTTATTAACAATCGAAAAACTGGCAGAATAATTATTCCCATTATTAAAGGCAATATTCATAGCTGTACCATTGCTGGTAAATGTACCGCTCATTGTTATATTAGACTGTCCATATTGCAATACATATAATGAGGCAAGATTTACATTGGAATACGATGTAGTAGTGCTGGTGTTATATATATTGTTGGTTTCAAATTCAAATAAAGAATAACCACCTGTTGGATAATTGATCTGCTGTAGTGTTCCGGCTCTCATTGCAGGCCAGTGGGAATCACGGGCTGCTCCTGAAAAACTTACTACAGCATTGCTTCCAAATTTTAAATAAGATGGTATTGGTGTAGTGTTTGTTGTAATCCCATTATTAAAGCCCCAGTGATCGATCCCAAAACTGATGCGGCGTGGCACTTGCTCACTAAAGTAAGTAAAGGAATAAGCGGGTTTTGTTATAGTACCGTCACCAGAAATCTCCTGGACCTGGTCTAAGCGTAACCGTTGTTTGTCTGTAAAAAGATTGGGCGCAAAGTTGGCTATATCTTGTGGTAGTGCTGTAGTATTATCGGTAAAGTAACTATAGGCAAAATTAAACTTCCTTAATATAGTAGTACCATCTGTAATCTGTATTGAACCTAATGGTTTGGCGCTCTGATTCACAGCATCATAATAATAGCTTGCGGTAACATCACTCAAATCTGTTCTTGCAGAAGAACCTTCAACAAAGTTAATAGATCCGTTAGCATAGCTGATCTGACTTAACCTTACACCCTGTACGATATTTTTAATGAGTTCATAGCCATGTGTAGCTCCAAAAGTAGTTGGTTGTCCCATATAAGCATCGCCCGCTATAGGAAACATGGATAAGGTATGATATCCATAACTTTCTGTTTGATAAGTTAAAGTAATAGCAAATTGATCATCTGCTGTTGCAATTTTATTTAAATACCAACTTGAAATTGTATTGGCTGATGACACACCGTTAAATTCCGTTACCGGTTTGGTAATCTCTACGGGCGCTGTACCTGTTAACCCCGGTGTATTGCCGAAATAATATTTAACTCCATCGGGTGTAGTTACAATAAAACTTTGAATACTGATGTTGGTTCCTGAAGGATTATAATTGGGTTCAATTTTAAGATCTGCTTCGGGTACAATAACGGGCGTCCTGTCGTCACGGAAATAAAACTTACCGCTATAGCCACCGAAATTAAAAAAGAAAAGATCGGGTTCACCATCTTTATATCCTTTTGAAAATGCATCCCAATCTTCTGTATTATTATTGTTAGTCCCATTTATGTAATTATTATAACCGTAGTCGCTAAAGTGGCCGTGAGATTCTGTGCCTCCGTTATTGGTACCTTTTTCATCAGGTGCACCTATTACAGTTCTTGTTATCACACCCCCAGCATTTAAGGCCCAACCCGCGCCTACCCAGCCTGCCGGTTCCTGCACTTTTAATCCTGCTGCATGATAACTAAGGCTGATCGGTAATGATAACGACCCTGCTGAAACAGTATAAATGGGAATATTAATTTGAGGTATGCCCGTGTGATAGTTTACGGGAATATCACCAAATTTACCTAAAGAAGCTGCCGTTGGTGAAGATATCGTTATCTTATTAATAGGGTTATCCTGTGCATTTAGCTTTAACTGAGAAAACACTAAAGCAGTAAAAAACACTACTGATCTTTTGAAATACTTTGCCATATGCAATTGTTATAAAATTTTATTTTTTAAAAATTATATCCTACACGAAATATTACCGGGTGTGTTACGGGAGCGTGTTGCCTTGCCAACATATCGTACAGTAATTGTAGCTTGGTTCCTTTTGCCCATTTTGTTTTAGTGTTTATTTTTTTAGTTAACCCCACGAGCCCTGCATTTTGCCAGTCATTAAAAGATTTCAGCTGTTCTATATTTTTAAATGCAGCATTGTAATTCATTTCATATCCACCGGTTATAAAAAATTGCTTCTTCAGTTTCCAATCCATAAAACTTCTGAGGCCAATGCCCTGGTGTGTAATACTGATATGATTGATGCTGCCCAATCCCATTTTATAGCTTGCACCGATACCAATAATGCTTTTATCATTCAGTTTGTAACCAATACTTAAACCGAGGTCAGCAATTTCCGGAACGAGTGAATTATTTTTTGAAAATTGGAAATTGTTACCAAATTCGAGACGCTGTTTAAATGTCTGAGACTTTGTCTGGTTAGGTTTAAAATCAGGCATTTCGCCATTAGTATTACCACCTGCTTTAATAATCTTATCTTTCAACTGCGAAAGTTTTGCTTGTGCTTCTTGTATATTTTGCATGATTTGCTCCCTCGCATTGGGGCCACCTGCGGCAATTTGATTTTGTATCAAAGCATTCACACTGGCTCTTGATTGTAATCCAGCAAGATTGGGTGTATTACCCACATTGGAGGGTGAACCAAATAAGGTTGCCAACATGGAATTTTGTCGGGTGAATTTGGTAAAACCAGGTATCTTATTTAAAATATGGAGTGCAGCTTCCTCGGCTTTCTTTTTATCAGAGAAGATCGCTTTATAATTCCTAAGTGTTTCCTCATAATAGTAAGATTCCTTTGAGATCTTAGTGAGGTATTTACTGTTGCCTATGTATTGCAGGCTTTGGTTGATGAGTTGTTTGCGCCTTTCTTTAATAAACTGTTCGATGGCTTCAGTTTGGGTTTGCTCTTCTTCAAGTTTATCCAATTTGTCTTTTGTATCTTTTAAGGGATGAAGCAGTTTTGCATTAAGGCTGTCTTTTTTTGTTTCTAAGTATTTTATGCTGGTGGTAAGTTTATCCCTGTACTCGTCATACTTTGCCTTTTGGCCTTCAATGACAGCTTCGCCTTTCTTATATTTTTCTAACGCAGTTGCAAAGGTCAACTGGTCACTGGCAAATAACCTTTGTGCTGCTACGGGATTGGTTTTTAATAATAACCCGTGAATTTTATTTTCCCATTTGGCGAGTTTGGTAAGGGTTTCTTCTGTTTTAGTAGTAATGCGGTTGGTATATTTATCTATTTTTTTGTCGACCTGTTTGATATATTTATTGGGAACCTGTTGCAGAGATTGCAATACGGAATCTGTTTGAGCTTCGCAGTAAAGCGAAGTCAGGATAAGCAGTAACACTGGTAAGAGTCTGACAGGACTCATAAGGGGAGTTATTGGTTTTATATATCGGGAATAAGATGTCTTATCCGCTAAATTGCATAATTAGTTTTTCAAAACCTTGTTGTTTTTCCCATTAAAACTGTGAAAAACAACATTACTGGATAAATATTTTAATTCTCTCTTCTGGTTCACAACACTCTTACTTACGTAAACTAATAAACATATCATCATTTATCTTCTCAATTTTACAATTGTGTCTTTTTTATTAATATCTGTGCAAAGGATACTCACTCCTCCGTTAATTTATAGCAATACACTATCCTTTGCATTTATACATTATTTTTTAGCGTGGCTAAAACACAAAACAACTTTATGCACCTAAGCCATTACTCGGCAGATATAAATTTATGCTTGAACTTGAACGGGTATGACAGCTGAGGATTAATTTAGGGACTAAAATGATCAATAACTGCATTTCGTAATTTAAATGTATAAGAAGTATTTGAATAAACAATATTATTTTTAGAAATTTATTTTAGAAATTTAGCCACCGTATTTTTACTACTGTCTTCTTAGTTTATATGTTACCGTTATAGTAAAAAAATTCTGTTCTTCATGAGTTTTTCTTTCTAATTCCCTTTCTTATCCGCCTTCTTCCCCTGTTCACCCACTGTTTTCATTTCAGTTACATCAATCTGTTGCCAGGCTAAATTCAATGCTTTACCATAGAGTTTCTCTAATTCCCGTGACAAAGTATTATATACTAAATCATCTTTATTAAGCTCTTCTTCCATCGTGGGAATACCTGTCCAGTTCATTTGGCCAGAACAGTCAAATGATGATGCATCAAGTGCAATACTTTTCGTCCAGAGCAATTCACCATATTGTGCAGATTTAGCTTTAACAACCAGGTTATCTCCTAACGTTATCTGTCCTGACATCTTATTTGTATAGGTTGTCGGAGCATTTTTACTCAATAACATTTCAGTAAAACTTGGCGAATGTTCGGTAGTGATATATTGTCTTTTGTACTGCGGGTTTAATTCAATCCCGATTTCTAAAATAAAACTTGAATTTACTTTATCACTATAGACCATTTCATCTCTTGAACCAAAAGGGCCACGAACAGTAAAGCCTTTGGCGGTAAGTAACTCTTCAAAATCATTGCCCATACTGGCAGCCATTTCATTAAATGGGGGCACAAAGTATTCCGGATTGATTATTCCCATTTATAATTGTTATTAATTGCATACACAAGGGGCTCCATCTCACCAGTTACCGCCCACTCTTTACTTGGTTTTTTTATTACTTTAAGCTTTCCTATAACGTTAATGCTGTTTCCCTTATTAATTTTTATCGATTTCCCTCCCACTGCTCTATTTGAGTAGCATACAAAGTCTGTCCACAATTGAGCACTATTCATGCCTATTTTA
>JBBRPX010000021.1:0-25808 GCA_038227505.1 Chitinophagales bacterium | reverse complement strand
GAAACTGCAAAAACATTATTGCAGGTTTTTAAAGAAGATAATTATTTACTAGATCCTCATGGCGCCGTTGCATACAACGCATTGCAAACATACCTTACCAAAAACCCAAATGAGAAAGGTGTAATTTTAGAAACCGCCCATCCGGTAAAATTTTACGATGTTATTGAGCCGATTATTAATGAAGCGGTACAGATACCCGCTGTTATTGCAGCACAATTAATGTTGAAGAAAAAAAGTTTTAAAATGGAAGCTGATGGTGGAATGTTGAAAGAATATTTATTGAGAAGATGACAAATAAAGATAACCTTACCATTAAATAGTTTTATCGAAATATACAAGTTGTTCCACTCCACATATCTGTAATATTTGCATTGCCACCTGGGCCGTCAAAAATGCCATATAAACCTGCAGAAGTAGAAAACTCGTAGCCCAGGCTTGTCTTATTTACTTTTATAACATAAGCAGATTGTATTTCTGACCGTGCAGTGCCAATACCTACACCAGCCATTGTTTGAACACTTTTTAATTTACCAGACGGAATGCCTTGGTACCAACCTCCAAACTGCCACTCACTATTTGATTTTTGTTCCTTGAAAATTATATTCAAACCGTTTTTCCAAACTGCTATTTTTAATGGACCGGCGCCGCACTCGCTGTTTATACCAATGCTAGCAACCTTACTTTGTAAAACTTTGTTTATGGTTTCTACCATTTGTTCAAGTGGTTTACCGAAAACAATTTCCCTGGTTGAGCCTGTCTCGCTGTTAACCAACTGGAGGGCATTTGAAGTAAGTGCTAATTTATAAGCTGGTTTTATTGTATTTATGCTGTCAGCAAATCCTACTTTTTCTTTAATATTTTCTTCGTTCGATAATGTATCAAGGGTAGCAAACTTTTGAGTGTCTGTCAGATTTTGAATTACCTTATTTTCTTTAGCAGCGTTTTGGCAACTGGCAAAAATGCTAATGAAAGAAATACCTACAAATATTAATTTTATCATTTTTTTAGTCTCCTTCAATCGATAAAGATACTTTTTTTTCAGCGGCTCACAGGTTGTTCACCCAATAAAAGACCAAGCCGGGGCAAAAAAATTATGGTCATAAAGTTGGCCCGGCTGAGAATAGCGGTTAAAATAATGAAGAAAATAACCTTTAAGCACGTATTATAAATTTCTTTAAAATTACATTTGAAAATTAATTTGAAAAAGAGATATTTATTAATACACGGCTGAAATTTATGGATTTCAAAAAAAAAATTTGGAAACCAAAATTTTCGTAAAAAAGTAGCAACGGTTATGATGATTGATCATAAAATCATCAAATTCATTTTTTGGTGCTACTATTCTGAAAATTTGAATAAATGCAAGAATCAAAAAACATTTTATGCAATACTAAATTTCTCTATTAATTTTTTCAAATAGAAACTTTGCAGGAAGTTAAAGTGAATTGCATAAAAATATTCTTTTAAAAAACTGTGACTTTTTTTACATAATGGAAACTAATAAGATATCGGATAACCAAAAGTTAAAATTAGTGGATAAAAAAGAAAGATTTATTGCTGCTATAAAAGAGAATGAATGTTTTATTTATAAAATTGCTTCTGTTTATACAAACAATATTGAGGATAAAAATGATGTAGTTCAGGAGATCCTTTACCAGCTTTGGAAATCGTTTGATAGTTTCAATCAAAAATCCAGTTTGAATACCTGGATGTACAGAGTTGCGTTGAATGTGGCAGTTTATCAACTTAAAGTTTTTAAAAAGACGATACCTACGCTTCCTCTTGTTGACCATGCAAGTCACCACGCCGAGACGAATAATAATGACCAGGAAGACAATTGGAAGATATTGCGACAACAAATTGATGCGCTAAATCTGCTAGACAAAGGAATTGTTTTATTATACTTAGAGGATAAAAGCTATGAAGAAATTGCAACCATTGTTGGTATTACAAAAACAAATGTGGCTACCAAACTCTCCAGAATAAAAGAAAAACTAAAAACTCAAATACATAAAAACTTATAACAATGGAACTCGATGATTTAAAAAATACCTGGCAAAATGAAACCAATGCAGGTTCTCAAAACAATTTAACCACTTTAATAATTGATAAAATGACAAAGGAAAAATACTATTCAAAAATTAAAAAAATAGCTTATCCAGAGATTATTGGAAGCAGCATTTGCGTAATAGCTGCGGGCTTTGTTGCACTAAGTTTTAATAGGTTTGATACAATCGTTTTGCAGTCGGTAGCTGTAGTTGCCATTATAGTATTACTTGCAATATCTGTATTCAGCATTTTAAGTTTACAAAGATTAAATATGAAAAAAGATATAAATAAAACTTATGCAGAAACTTTGAAAACATTTGCAACACAGAAACTGGCGTTTTATAAACTGCAAAAAATAAATATTATTTTATGCTATTTATTGATGGTTACTATAATCATTTTATTACCAAAATTATTTGGCGACAAAAATATAACACAGTACAAATATTTCTGGTTATTCGCTTCTGGTACAGGCTATAGTTTTCTGTTATTCTATTCAAAATTTGTATCGAAATTTTATAAAAAAACGTTGCAGCAGACAGAAGATTTATTATTGGAGTTGCCACAATAATTTGAACCACGAAGGCGCTAAGAAAAAAAGGAGCATAAGGGTTATTTGGATAGGTGTAGAAAAAGAGTAATTGGAATGAAAAAAAACCACCCCGGCCCTTTGGGCCACCCCTCCGAAGGAGGGGAAATGAACTATACATTATTCTCTGCATGCCAACAAAGCGAAAGTGGGAATTTGGTAAATGCTGATTAAAAAATAAAAGCTGAAAATCTAGCCCCGATAGAAGTCTACCACGCTGAAGGCTTGTGCGTGGCCTTGTGGCGGAGTAATAACGGATAGCGGGACCGAGGGTGAGTATGGGTTTGGCGGTGAGCTTCTAAAATTGTAATTGGTAATTTGGAATTGGGATTTGCATACGGAGTTTCTGCACCAAATTCCTAATTCCAAATTCCTTTAGCCTACTCCGCCCAACTCATTACATACCCAGCGTTTTCAATTTCAATAGCGTATTGTGTAAGTTTTAATGGCTTAAAAGTATCTACCATTACGGCAAGTTCTTTTGTTTCGGTTTTGCCAATACTTTTTTCTACAAGACCAGGGTGTGGACCATGCGGAATGCCGCCGGGGTGCAGGGTTATCATGCCTCGTGTAACATGTTTGCGGCTCATAAAATCTCCATCTACATAATACAATAACTCATCGCTGTCAATATTACTGTGGTTGTACGGCGCAGGAATAGAGAGGGGATGATAATCATATTTGCGGGGAACAAAAGAACAGATAACAAATGCATCGGTTTCAAAAGTCTGGTGCACGGGTGGCGGTTGATGTACACGACCGGTAATTGGTTCAAAATCGTGTATGGAAAAAGCAAACGGATAACAACATCCATCCCAGCCGATCACATCGAAGGGATGTGTACCATAATGAATACCGTACAACATTCCCTGCTTTTTTGTTTTGATGATGAAGTCACCTTTTTCATCGTGGGTTTGTAAGTTTTCTGGTGTGCGAATATCACGCTCACAATATGGAGAGTGCTCCATTAGCTGCCCGTATTTACTTAGATATCTTTTTGGATAACGAATGGGAGCATGAGACTCCACAATAAACAAACGGTTTAATTCTGTATCAAAATGTATTTGATAAATACAACCTCTTGGTATAACTAAATAATCGCCGTAGGCAAATGTAATTTCGCCATAGCAGGTAAGTAATTTGCCTGTGCCTTCGTGTATAAAAATCACTTCATCACTGTCAGCATTTTTAAAGAAATAATCTGTCATACTTTTTTGTGGGGCAGCTAAAACAATGTGGCAGTCGCTGTTTACAAGCACCGCTTTACGACTATCTAAATAATCAGCTTCGGGTTTTATCTTAAACCCTTCGAGACTTCTATGCTTCAGCATGTGTTCTTCTGCTATCTTTGGTGACACATCAATCGGGTCATCGCATTTTACAATAAGTGTAGGCGCATAAGTATGATAAAGCAAAGAATAATCGTTGGAAAAACCTTCGGTAGAAAACAATTGTTCAGAATACAATGAACCATCTGGCTTGCGAAACTGCGTATGGCGCTTGTGAGGGATGGTACCGAGTTTTTGATAATGAGGCATAAGAATTAATTACGAATTACGAATGTTGAATTACGAATTTGTTTATTCAAATTTACATTTTAAAAACTAAATGATTTGACAAGAATAGGATTGATATCGGATACGCATGGTTGGCTGGATGAAGCAGTATATGAGCATTTTAAAAATTGTGATGAAGTGTGGCATGCAGGGGATTTTGGAGCATGCCCTGTAGCCCTTCCTATCCTCCCCGGAGGGGAGGGAGAAGAAACAGCCCCTCCTATCCTCCCCGGAGGGGAGGGAAATGTAATAGATGGACTGCGAGATCAATTGGGAGATGGATTGGGAGATTTAGATAGTTATGGTAACATTTTTGTTCATCGCTTTAAAAGATTGTTTGGCAGAAAAATTGTTTTTAGAGGCGTGTACGGTAATATTGATACGGCGGAATTGAGAACGATTTATCCGGAAAAATTATTTTTTACCTGCGAAAATGTAAATGTTTTTATGCAACATATTGGTGGTTACCCGGAGAGGTATTCAAAAGGTATAAAGGAAGATATTATAGAACATAAATCGGGTTTGTTCATAAGCGGACATTCGCACATTTTAAAAATTATGTATGATCAAAAAATGAGTTGTCTGCACATAAACCCAGGTGCTGCCGGTAAACAAGGCTGGCATAAGATGCGAACAATTGTGCGCTTTGCTATTGATGGAAAAGAAATAAAAGATTGTGAAGTGGTGGAGCTTGGGGAAAGAGGGCGGATAAATTAAGAATGACGAATATTGAATTACAAATGTCATTATGCACTTCTAAATATTGTTATTATGAAAGATAAAACAATAGATGATACATTCTGAAAGCCCAGCCATTTGCGCAGCCAATATTAAATTACTTAAGGATTGACAAACTAATTCATTTTTCCAATGTTGACATGTCACACTACTCAATCCAATCCGCAATAAAAACATTTGTATCGTGTGTCCCACCATTATTTCTGTTACTGCTGAACACTATTTTTTTACCGTCTTTACTAAACATGGGGAATGCATCAAAGCCCTTATCTCTCGATATTTTTTGAACATTTTTTCCATCCAAATCTGCTAAATACATATTAAATGGAAATCCTCTTTTATATTCATGGTTACTGCAAAAAATAAAATGTTTTCCATCCGGTGTAAAGTTTGGGGCCCAGTTTGCCTGTTCAAGATCCGTAACCTGACGCGGGTTGCTTCCATCAGCATTTGCAATCCAAACTTCCATGTGCGTAGGTGCAACCAGATTTTCAGCAATTAATTCTTTGTATTCTTTTATTTCAGCTTTTGTAGTTGGGCGACTTGCACGCCATATTATTTTTTTTCCATCAGGACTAAACCATGCACCGCCATCATATCCAAGTGTATTGGTTATTCTCTTTATATTTTTACCATTCAAATCCATCGTGTACAAATCTAAATCGCCGTCACGCATTGATGTAAAAACCATTTTATTTCCCCTTGGGGAAATGGTAGCCTCAGCATCGTAACCTTTTGTGTTAGTAAGTTGCTTAATTATTTTACCATTCAAATCTGCCTGAAAAATATCCATGCTTTCGTAAATCGGCCATATGTATTTGTTCCCGTATTTAGACCTGTCGGGCACAGGCGGACATTCATTACCTGAAAGGTGAGTTGATGCATAAATTATAGATTTCCCATCAGGATAAAAAAATGCACAGGTCGTTCTACCAGTTCCGGTACTGATAAGTTTAGGCTCAAATTTTTCTGAAGATTTTTGCGGCACCTTACCCATCCAGATCTGATCACACATAATACCATTTTTCGGATCTGTTCTTTGAAACACCAAGTATTTTCCGTCTTTACTCAAATAAGCTTCCGCATTATCGCCACCAAAAGTTAGTTGGCGCACATTTGCAAAATGGGTTTCTCCCGGAAAATGAACCGAATCACTCAAAGGTTGTTTTAGTTGCCCAATATCTTTCCCCTTAAAAGAAAATAAAAAAAACAGCATGATGCATACTGATGCAAAAAGTACATATTTCATTCCTTAAATCTTTTGTATAAAGTTATCCAACACTTTAGCGGGCATTGTCAAAGATTTGTAAAGTAACCAATGTTATGCTTTATTTTTGTCAACAAATTATTTAGATGAAGTATAGCCTAATAATATTTTTTTTATTACTAATTATCTCCTGCAAAAACAATAAAAACCAGCAGGAAGAAAATTCAAATCCTTCTCCAACATCAAAAGAAGCGATTTTAAAAGACGCTATAAAAAAATACCCTGACTCTTTAACGCCTGTACAAAACCTTGCAGCCTATTATCTTGATTTACAAAATTATGATGCCGCAATGGCTACCATCAATATGGCCGTTAATAAGGATACTAATAATGCTGAACTTAGAGATAACCAGTCAACAATTTTTGCACAAAAGGGCGACACAGCAAGTGCAATTAAGAGCCTTGAAAAAGCAGTTGAGAAACTTGCAGCGCCTCAATACATTATCAGCCTTGGAGCGTTATATGCTCAATCCAAAAATCCCCAGGCACTTGTAATGGCAGATGCATTGCTTTTTGCCAAAAAAGCGGGAGCTGAAAAAGAAGCTTATTTTATAAAAGGCTTGTATTACAGTTACAACAATGAAAAAGAAAAAGCCATTCCATTTTTTGATAAATGCATCAATATAAATTATACATTTATGGATGCCTATTTAGAGAAAGGAATTGCACTGTATGATTTAAAAAAATATGCTGAAGCAGCTACCGTCTTGCAAAAAGCTGTAACTATTCAAAACAATTATGATAAAGGCTATTATTACCTTGGTCGCTGCTTTGAAAAATTAAATAATAAAGAAGATGCTATTCAAGCATATCAAATGGCGCTTACTTACGACCCAAATTACGAAGAAGCAAGAGATGCGCTGGGCAGATTGCAATAGAGATCAACGACCACAGATAATAGACCACAGACGATAGGAAAACTGATTTGATCAATAATTTACAGAAAACATAAAATACCAAAGACAGTAAAAATAATAACAAAACCTATAACTTATAACTTACAACTCAAAACTAAACCCATGCCACTCATTGCCCCTTCCCTACTTTCAGCAAATTTTTTACAACTGCAACAAGATTGCGATATGCTCAATAGCAGCGCTGCAGATTGGTTTCACATAGATATTATGGACGGAACATTTGTGCCTAATATCAGTTTTGGTCCTATGGTTACAAAATTTATTACGAGCACAACTAAAAAATATTGCGACGTACATTTAATGATCGAACATCCTGAAAATTATGCAGAAGCATTTAGAGATGCAGGCGCAAATAATCTTACAGTACACTTAGAAGCCTGCCCTCATTTGCACCGAAACATACAACAAATAAAAACACTTGGAATGCATGCTGGCGTCGCCATAAATCCGCACACTCCGGTTAGTGCTTTAGTAGATATTTTAGCAGATATAGATGTTGTGTGTATGATGAGTGTAAACCCCGGTTTTGGCGGGCAGTCATTCATCCCGCACACGCTTCATAAAATTAAACAACTTCGCAAAATGATAGATGAACAAAATTTATCTGTAAAAATTGAAGTAGATGGAGGTGTAACTTTACAAAATGCCAAAAGCATTGTAGATGCGGGTGCGCACGTACTTGTAGCCGGAAATACTGTTTTTAAAGCAATAGATAAGGTTGGGATGATTGGTGCTTTAAAAGGAATTTAAATTAAAATGGAAAAAGCTTGATAAAAGAAATTAAATTTGAGAGATTATTAAATTTAAAGATTTCTCAAAAATTGATGGCGAGAATTATAGGCAACTATTTTTTTAAAGAAAACAGTTTTATTTATACTAATAAGTGGACTGAAATAATAAATTTATGCAAGTGAAATTATTAATCCTTTCCGTTTTAATTGTGTTTACAAATTGCACTGCTAAAAAACAAATAAAAACTGATTTGCCTGTTAATTTTACAAAATATTGGTATAATGGCAAAGCTGAAATTAATAGCTTTAATCTTAAGCAAGCAAGATATGGTGAGATAAGAAGCGGGGAAGCGGTATTAATTTTTGTAACCGAAGATTTTTCAAACAAAAAACTTGTAAAGCTTGATGAACCTGGTAAAAGCACTGATGAAACACCCGTATTGAAACTTAATTTTACCAAACAGTTTACAACTGGCATTTATCCTTACCACATGATGGCGTCAGTTTTTAGCCCATTAAAAAACGCTGTAGATAACAAGCCAATAAAAATAAACTGTAGCTCGCAGGAATGGTGTGGGCATACATTTAGCCAACTAGAATTAAAAAATACAAATTACAATTGGCAGTTACATTCATATTTTGAAACGGAGGGTGAGCAGGACTATAAAATAGATACCTGCCTTACTGAAGATGGGCTTTGGAACAGCATTCGAATTAACCCAAATACCTTGCCCCAAGGTAAAAAAATAATTATTCCAGGGTTGTTGTGGCAGAGACTTAGCCATACTATAATGACGAAAGAAGAGGCTGTATTACAACTTACAACCAATGCTGAATTTGCCGGCGATTCGCTGGGAGTAAATATGTACGCCATAATTTATCCTGCTGCAAAGCGATCGCTTAATATTTATTTTAAAAATGAATTTCCATACAAAATTATTGGATGGAAGGAATCGTACCCCGATGGTTTTGGTAATAATAAAAAAATACTTACAACCATTGCCACGCTTAATAAAAGCATTATGCTTGATTATTGGAAACACAACAAAAATATTGATAGCAGTTTTAGAGACAGCCTAGGGCTACATTAAAGTTGTGTACTAATAAACCTTTCAAAATATAACACTTACAAATGAACATCTCAAACAATACAATTTTAATCACCGGTGGTGCATCAGGCATTGGGCTTGGGCTGACAGAAAGATTTTTAAAAGAAAATAATACGGTAATCATCTGTGGAAGAAGAGCTGAACTGTTGCAGGAAATATCAGGTAAATATCCTCAAGTAATTACAAGGGTTTGCGATTTAACTGATGAGGAAGACAGATTGGATTTGTATAACTGGGTAGCCGCAAACCATAACAGCGTAAATGTTTTAATAAACAATGCAGGTATACAACAGTGGATGGATATAACCGATGCCGATTTTTTTAGCAAAGCAAAGAAGGAAATAGTAACCAATATAGAAGCGCCTTTGCATCTTACATCTCTGTTTGTAAAACTGCCTTCATTAAAAACTGTTATAAATGTAACCTCTGGTTTATCATTTGTGCCACTTACAAAAGTGCCCGTTTATTCAGCTACTAAAGCATTTTTTCATTCATTTACACTTTCTTTAAGGCAACTGCTCGCAGCTAAAAACATAGAAGTAATAGAAATGGTACCACCGGCATTGAATACTGATTTGGGTGGCAAAGGTCTGCATGATGCTGCGCCTCCGGTTTCAGCTTTCATAGATTCAATTTTTGATCAGTTAAAGGAAAATAAACAACAACTTACTTTTGGTTTTAGTGCAGCAATGGTGCGTGCGACTCCTGAACAATTAGACGATACTTTTAAAAAAATGAATGGCGTAGCTAATTAATAAAAAAATAAAGGCTTCCTCGAAATGGAAGCCTTTATTAATTGGGGGATGCTATATTTATTTAGCAGAATCTTTCATCGGCATTTTATCTGCGGAAGGCATATCCATTTTATCCATAGGCGGCATTCCACCATTGCCTTTCATCATCATCATTACATCGGGCATGCTCATAAATGCCCAGTGTTCTTGGACTTTGCCACCTTTTAATTTCACAACATCCATACTTCTTGAGTCCATTTTCGTACTTGGTGGAAAGCCCATTCCCGGGTTTGCTGTGGTAGTTCCCTTCATCTCTACAAGAGAATATAAGTAGTCGCCATCAACCGCCTGAGAAACTATATTCATCTTCAATCCAGGTTCAAAACAATTATGTATTTTGGTGAGCATGGCAGTAATTTTATCTCCACCTATAAGATCTCCTCCGGTAGAATCACCATTGTGATCAACAGCATCTGCATTAATCCATTTTTTAATCGTTGCTTCATCGCCGTTTTCAACGGCTTTGTAAAAGTTGGTATTGTTTTCTTTTACGGTAACTGATGCATCATCTTTTTTACCTGTATTACTGGCACACGAAAATAATCCGCATGTACAAATAGCAGCAAAGGCAATTAAAATCTTTTTCATAAAAAATTATTTAGTTGTTTAAAAATTTTAGACACATTAAATATAAATAATTATTAATGTAATGTTACTTTTAAATACACCTTTTATTTTACTGCCAACAACATTATTTTCAGCAAGCAATTGCTTCCGCATTATTTGAAACTTTGTACTATAAACTTTCATAAACCACATAAAAAAAGCTATCCCACAATTGTAGAGAATAGCTTTTAAAAAATAATCTCGTAAGACTTTTCATCGTCTTCAACTTAATAGAAAAATTGCTCTAAAGTTATTTTACCATCTTTAACTTAATACACGCAAGCTTCTTCAATTTTCATTCTTCCGCGGCCTTTAAAAGTTGCATCTAGTACCCATGTAACAGCAAAACTGTTTCCAGCAACAATAGGGTCAGAAATTTCAGCACCATGAAACGCTTAACACCCGCCTGAAAAGAAACTAATTTTTCCTTAATACCATCAAGACCTGTCACACCCTTGGGCCCCATCATATCGTTTGCTTCAATGCTCTGCGCATCGTTAGAAAATAGTGTTACATAAATAATGTGAGGGGTGCATAAAGGATTTTAAAAAAGTGAATTACATAAAAAAGCTATCCCACAAGTGTCGAGGATAGCTTTTTTAAAAATATTAAATCAAATTATAAACCCAGTGCAGCCTTTAACTTACTTGCAGCAAGCGCCTGTGCTTCTTTTGCCTCAGGTACAACCGCAGCCATACCAAAAAACTCATGCGTAACACCGGTATACAACTTGTAATCCGTTTGCACACCTGCAGCATTTAATTTTTCACTCAACATTTTTCCTTCAGATTGTAGCGGATCTATTTCAGCAGCAATAATTAATGTTTTAGGCATACCAGTAAGGTTAGCTTTCACTATGCTCAAACGAGGGTCTGCAGCGTGCGCAACAGAACCTGCATAATTTTTATAAAACCATTCCATCATTGGTTTGTTTAAAGGTTTCGCTGCTGCATATTTTACATAGCTTTCGCTGTTTACATCGTTGCTGCTCATTGGGTAAACAAGCACTTCATACAATGGCATTTGTATTTTCTTATCTCTCGCCATCATACTCATATTTGCTGCAAGGTTACCGCCGGCACTTTCACCCACTAAAGCAAGCTTGGTTGCATCTCCATTAAAACTAGCGGCATTTTTTAAAACCCACTGGTAGGCATCAAATGATACTGTATGCGCAGCAGGAAATTTATGTTCAGGACCTTTAGGATATTCAACCGAAACCAATATTGCACCTACTTGCTCACACATACCTTGTGCACCACCATTATACACATCAATATTGGCAATTACAAAACCGCCACCATGGTAATAAACTATTACCGGGTAAGGTGCTTTACCAGCCTTAGGTGTGTAAATGCGAATATGGGTCGTGCCACCTGTTACGGGTATATCTTTGCCCATCGTGTCGCATTGTGCGGCGGGCATCGTCATATTATTATCTTTCATTACAGCCATCACTGCATCTGTAGGTGTGGGTTGTTTACGTGCTTCTTTTGCATCTAAAGTTTCAATCGGCTTTCCACCAAGGCTTATCAATTTATCAACAACTACCTGCATTTCAGGTTTTATACTTGGTCCCCAAACAGGCGCTGGCGTTGTTGGTTTAAGTGTAACAATTGTATTTTGGGTTATACTGCTGTCTTTAATAGTTGTGGTAGATTTTGTTGGGTTGCTGTTGCATGCTACCATTGCGGTAATGATACAGCCTGCAAAAAATGTTTTACAGATGGTTGAAGTTGTTATTCGCATAATTTTTAAGTTAGAAGTTTAAGTACCGTGTAAGCACTTAACTATAGATAAAAACGTGCCACTGACAAAACCAGTGTAAGGTTTGGCGTTTGTATCTTCTAAATTTTAATAATGAAATTTCTTAGCTATTTGCTACCTCTTTTAGTTTGAAGAGTAGTTTTTGTTGCTGTGCGGCGCAGCTATGGAGCCTTGCACACCAACGACATTTTATTAGGCTGGCATACGTATAAGAGCCTCAACCCTCAAAATGGGTAGGCATAGTAAAGTCGTCAATCCCCATTTTATAAAACTTAGCAGATGAATAAGAGCAATCTTCAGAACTAATACATAGCCCTGCTTTTACAGGGATGTGATGCAAGTAATTTATTTTTTGATACAATACTTTTCCGGAAATAACAGCACCGTAGGTTACGCTCCTATATTTGGTGGGTTCTATCTTTTGCATCCAATCTAAAATTTTCTAAGAAACTTGGGTTGCACTTTTTTAAATTTTCTTTTATCTTTTGTGCGGTAAATGTCATAAAGTTATGCTGAAGTTTTACTTTACTTTTTTTTACGCAAAATTGTAAACTCTCTACAATAATGTCTTTGTATTTATCTTCTTTTAAAAGATGTTGCCAGTTCAGTATTGTTGCTGTATAAAACTGAGGCTATTCTGTAAGATATATCTTTCCCATATTTCTAAAATAAAGAAATGATTTTAATTGATCTGAGGCTACAATTTTTGTTGGTACGCTTAGCTGCTTATCAGCGCTGCATACCAACAAGGGCAGTGATTTTTTTGCAAGTGTTGGCACTTAAAACAATCAGTAATAAAAAGAAAATAATTAAATTTTTCATGACAGTATTTAATATCCATAAAAAGAAAATAAAGAACGTAAATCTGCGGTTTGATTATTTGGATTGAGCATAATTTTTCATTCTCGATAAATAGGGAGTGAAAATGTATCACTTGCAAGAGCATTGAAAATTACTTATTGTTATACACTCCCACAAGAATGTAAATTATTTTACAACCAAATAATAATCGCCACCAACAGGATTAGTACCTATTATGTAAAAAGGACTAAGTGTGTAATGTTGATTCGTATTTTTAAAATTTATATTAAAACTTGCTTTTGTGCATTTGTCGCTGTTGCGATATGTATTATTGGAATTGCTAAAAACTATTCTGTATTTACCTTTTTCTTTAGCTATAATTCCTAATTGAAAAATGTAGCTGCTATTGTTTTCTATAAACTGGTATTCATTACCTAAGCCGTTGTTGTAACTATGTCTTAGTTCTAAACCATTTATCAAAACGTAGTTAAATCTTTCTACTGAATTAATGGTAAATTCATTATCTGCACTTAATGCACTAAAACTTAAGGCACTCCCTAAGTTTGCTGTGCCACTATAGTCTACCATTTGGTTTGTGTTAATATCCTTAAGTCGAGTTGGTGCGTTAACCTCAAACCAAATAGTATCTCCAATAGAAATGGAATCACGATCTGGATATGCTTTTACAGGTAACTCAAAACTATATTTTGTGGTGGCACAATCGAGACCTATTTTGTTACCACATTCTTGCACCATTAGTGTTATCGTTACTAATATTATAGCAAGCCTTATAGTTTTATTAATAGCCATAAAAATAAATATTGTGTTAACGCCCATTGCCTGATTGCTATTATTTTGATTTAATAATCTAATTTTATAATTAGGCAAGCTGTTGATGTCTATGTCTAAAGCATTAAAAAATTGTTGATTGGTATAACCTACCACATTATCATTTAAAAAAACGCTTCTGTTGGGTGAAAAGTTTCATAAAGAATATTTTCAATTTACTTGATAAATTAAGTTAACAAATAATACCAATATGTATATTCATTTTCCTCAATGCACAAGAGTAAATTATCAATTATAAACGAAATTATTTTAACCTCTTAGTAAAGCCTTAATTAACTCCATCAATACAACAACTACTCCCCCGGCATATACTTCCGCTCCACATGCTTCAACACATCTTCTTTGTAAAACAATACGTCTTTAAATTTTCCCTGGGTGTACATCAATAACTGGTCGGTAAAATGTGGTGATGATGGATCGCCGCTGTTGCCACCTGCAAGCAGTGATTTTGCTTTTACCTTTTTACCAAATTCCACAGCACAAATAAAACTGTTGCCACTTACGCCGTAGCGTTTGTTGGTACCTTCAAAATATCGGCTATTGTAAGATGGTAACATACCCCACAATGCGGAGGCAAACTGCACGGGGTAACTTTTTCCGGCATCGGTATAAACCTGGTTTACATCGTTGCTGATGCGTTGGTAACGGTTTATGCTTCCCCACTCCACCATCCACGAACCATACCTTTGTGTAAGATCGTCGATCGTTTTTGCGAGTGGCAATAAAAGATCGCTTGCTTTTGCAGTAGCAGCAAATTGTTTGGTAGTAGCAACCTGATCAGCCTCGCCTTCATCAACATATACTTTTCTAATGGCTGATGTTAACCGCTGCGCCCACTCTACCGCAACAGTTGTAGCCACAGAGTTTTCAGCCACATGGTAATCCCATTTCTTTAATAATGCAATGGGTTCTTTCAGCAAATCATGCAAACTATCTGTAGGTGTAGTGTTTTTATCAAAGGCATTTATCAATGCAGGCATCAATACTTCAAATGCTGAAAGGTTTTTATCGTATCCTGCTTTAATTAAATTATCTATGGTAAAACTATTTTGATTCTGCAAAACTTTTACTGCGTTTATCCCTCTAAAATTCTCGCCATCCGGCGCCATGTATTTGGGGTAATTTGCTTTTACCGGACTGCTTGTGCCACTTACAGTATAAGGTGTGGAATTACAATTTTGTATAAAGCCAGTTGCAGGGTTTATCATTTGCACAATATCTTTTAGTGCATGCAAACCTTTCCAGTCAGTTGCGGAAGTAGTTCCATCTACTGGTTTACTCCAGTTGTATTTTGTATTTCTAACGGGTATATAATCGCCGTGCCAGTAAGCAATATTGCCTTTGTTGTCTGCAAACACAGTACTGTTACTGGTGTTGCCTTTCAGTTCCATCGTTTTGGTATAATCTGCCAATCCTTTTGCTTTTGTGCGCTGCCAGCTTTGTATCAACCCATTCATCATTCTGTTGCTGCTTTTTACCGTAATATAATTTTCATTTCTATACGCCATCACAGGCCCGTGCTGTGTATACAATGCATTAATGTTTTTGGTTTGAAGCACATTTCCCTTCTTATAATTGATAGCAATATTCTTATGCAACACTTTTCTTTTCTGGTTATCCAGCAAATATTCCATGTCATTGTTACTGCCGGTTATTTCCTCTGCATACATATCCGCAACATCAACATTGTTGCTGGTATGCATCCAGCCGCAGTATTCATTAAAACCCTGGTAGATAAAAAACTGTCCCCATGTTACCGCACCATACACATTCAATCCTTCGTCACTAACCATGTGTACTTCGGGCCTAAAATAAAAAGTTACGTGTGGGTTTATGTACAACAAAGCATTGCCCGCTGCAGTTTTTTTAGGAGAGATGGCAAACCCATTTGAGCCGGTGGATATCTCTTCAAATTTTTTGGGATCATACACAGAGGTTGTCCTGTTGCCAGTGTAAAAGTTCTTCACTTCTTCTTCTGTTATACCGCCTGTGCTGATGGCGCCAATGCTCCCGTCCGTCCACAACAACGGAAACCATGGTTGAAAATGCGTTAGTAATGCTGGCTTTACCAAAGGGTTTTTATAGAGATAATAATTGATACCGTCTGCGTAAGCCACCAATAATTTCTGCAACCATTGTGGGGCTTTTTTATAATCTGCAATTGCATCGCTGCTATCAAACAACAACCTAATATACAAATCGCTGTAAAGCGACGTTTCGCCATTTACTTCTGCAAGTCTTCCTAGTTTTTCGATATAGTTTTGCTCCACTCTTTTAAAATCATCTTCACATTGTGCATATAGCAAACCAAATACCGCATCAGCATCGCTCTTGCCATAAATATGCGGCACACCATAATTATCTCTGTATATAGTAACATTGGCCGCTTGCTTTTTACACCGCATTACTTCCGCAGAAGAAAGCATTTGTGCATTTGTAAGAAACGGAAAGCAAATTAACAAGAGTAGTAAAGTTTTCATTCTAGTAGTTTCAAAAATAATTTAGACAATAATATTTAATTTGTATGGCATTCAAATATAAAACGAAAAGCATCATAAATTTCGTTTTACACGAATGTTTCATTTTTCTATTATCATTTTTTTTCTATCTTCAATGTATGAGATTTTTTATAGGATTGTTCCTTTGCATTCTAACCATTTCTGCCACTGCACAAACAAAGTTTGCTACCATAGCAGGCTTTGTAGTTGATGAAAATGACAGCCCAATAAAAAATGTTTCCATCATCATTCTTGGCAAAAACTCCGGCATTTTAACTGCTGACAATGGTACATTTTCATTGAAGGTTCCTGCACAAAAAACGCTGGCACTTATTTTTAGTTACACTGGTTTTATAAACCAGCAAAAGAATTTCTTTTTAAGCAACGATGAAACGGAAAATATCTTAATACAATTAAAACAAAAAGGTAAAACCCTTGATGCCGTTACGGTGGGCAGTGAAAAAGAAAGAAAAGAAACAGGGCTGATAAAAATAAATCCAAAAACAGCAGTGATATTACCAAGCACAGTTGGTGGTGTGGAAGGCTTGATTAAAACCTTGGTTGGAAGCAACAATGAGCTTACATCGCAATACAATGTGCGTGGCGGCAACTACGACGAAAACCTCATTTATATAAATGACTTTGAAATTTACAGACCCTATTTAGTTAGCAGTGGTCAACAGGAAGGGTTAAGTCTCATCAATCCTGAAATGACCAAAAATGTAAATTTTTACACCGGCGGTTTTCAAAGTAAGTATGGCGATAAAATGAGCAGCGTGCTGGATATCCAGTATAAAAAACCTGTAAGTTTTGGCGGCAGTGCTTACGTTAGTTTATTGGAGCAGGGTTTGCAATTGGAAGGGGCATCAAAAAATAAAAAACTGTCTTTCTTAACGGGTGTAAGAAATAAAAGTAACAGAAATCTTTTGAGCAACCAACCAACTGCAGGTGCATACATTCCTTCAGCATCTGATGCACAGGGGTTTTTGAGTTATACTATTTCACCAAAACTTCAAATAGAATTACTTGGTATTATTTCCGCTTCACGTTTTACATTTTTTCCGGAGTCTGTAAAGAAAACCACCTCTGTATTTTCCCCTTTTTTTACAGCCAATTTAGGACTAGATGTATTTTTTGAAGGACAGGAAAAAGACAATTACACTTCAAGCTTAGTCGGCTTATCCCTGTTACAGTCCATCAACAAAAAAACAAAGTTTAAATGGATGTTGAGCCGTTTTAAAGACAGAGAAAAAGAAAATGTAGATATTGGCGCTGCTTATCTTTTTGGTGACAGAGACTTTGATAACAGCAGCCCAACTTTTGGCCAGATAATAAACCCACTCGGTGCAGGCTTTTACCAGACCTATGCAAGAAACCAGTTGAACATAGAAGTGTTCAATGCAAGCCACAAAGGGAGTTATGATGCAAAAAATAATTTTATACAATGGGGCTTATCTGCCGAGCAAACAAATATAAAAGACAAATTGGCGCAGTTTGAATACAGAGATTCTGCAGGTTATTCGCTTCCTTATGTGCCAGGCTCACTTTCCATTTACAATGTGCAAAACAGTATTGCTGATTTAAGCATTCAAAAATACAGCGGTTACCTGCAGGATAATATCAGGCTTAGTAAAGGCAACAGCGATGTCACTTTACAGGCAGGTGTAAGATTTAATTATAACAGTTTAAACAAAGAATTTTTAGTGAGTCCGCGTGCACAAATAAGTTGGAAACCATTAGGCAATAAAGACATTGTGTTTAAAGCCGCTGCAGGTATTTATAGCCAACCCCCATTTTACAGAGAACTAAGAAGAAACGATGGAACGGTGAACCAAAATATTAAGGCACAAAAAAGCAAACAGGTTGTCGCAGGTATTGACTACAATTTTAAAGGAACAGGCAACAGATTATTGAGACTTACAACTGAAGCTTATTACAAACAAATGACGGCTGTTGTGCCTTATGATATTGACAACGTAAAAATAAGATACCTCGGCACCAACAATGCAAAAGCTTATGCAACTGGTATTGAATTCAGGCTTTTTGGTGAGCTTGTAAAAGATGCAGAGAGCTGGTTAAGTGTTGGTTTGATGCGCACCAGGGAAAATTTAAACAACGACACTTACTATAATTATAAAAATGCTGCCGGCGAAATTATTGGCGCAGGTACTGTAGACAGAACAATTAAAGATAGTGTAAAAAATGAAGTTGGTTATGTTCGCCGCCCTACTGACAGATTGATTACCGTTGGGCTATATCTGGAAGATTATTTGCCAACTAACAAAAATTTTAAAGTTCACTTAAATGCTATTTACGGTAGCAATATGAGCTACAATATTCCTGGCTCAATTAAGTATAGAAATGGATTGATCATTCCTGCATACATAAGGGTTGACATGGGCCTCAGCGCTTTGCTACTCAGTGAAAATTCTGTAAGAAGAAGCCACAGCCCTTTTAAAAAATTTGAAAATATTTGGGCAAGTTTAGAAGTATTTAATCTTATAGACAGAGAAAACACGATCTCTTTTCAGTTAATAAAAGATTTTTCCAACACCGTATACGCTTTACCAAACCGCCTGACACCAAGACTGATTAATTTTAAAATCGTTGGTAAATTTTAAGATTCTTTTTCACATATTTTTTTTAATAATGTTGATAATTTGTATGAATATATTACCACTGCTATTCATTAAATTTGATGTAGACACACTGCTGAAATTTTTCGGCGAATAATCTTCTAAACCAATTAATAAAAATTGACAGACACCATCATCAATTTAGAAAATGTAAACCCTATCGAATTTTTCGGAGTTAACAACGGCAAGCTCGACATTCTGAAAAAGAAATTTCCACTTTTAAAAATCTTAAGCAGAGGTACACAAATTAAACTCAGCGGAGCTTCGGAACAAATTGAAGAAGCAAAAGAAAAGATAGACCTTTTAATAAAATACCTCGAACGAAGTGGCCACATGAGTGAAAATTATTTTTCGCAAATACTTGGTGGCGATGATGAGAAAAGTGTAGACAACTTTATTGACCGAAACCCCAATGATGTATTGGTTTTTGGGCCAAATGGAAAAACGATCAGAGCAAGAACTGCCAACCAAAAATTGATGGTGCAGGCATGCGATAAAAACGATATTGTTTTTGCCATTGGCCCCGCAGGTACAGGTAAAACTTACACCGCAGTTGCACTTGCAGTAAGAGCATTAAAAAATAAACTCGTTAAAAAAATTATTCTTACACGCCCTGCGGTTGAAGCAGGCGAAAGTTTAGGATTTTTACCGGGTGATTTAAAAGAAAAGATTGATCCGTATTTACGTCCCTTGTATGATGCACTCGATGATATGATACCGGCAGATAAACTTGCCTATTATATGACTACACGTATAATTGAGATTGCGCCGCTGGCATACATGCGTGGCCGAACGCTCGATAATGCATTCATTATTTTAGATGAAGCGCAAAATACAAATGACTTACAGATAAAAATGTTCTTAACAAGAATTGGCCCGAATGCAAAAGCAATTATTACTGGTGATCCTACACAGGTAGATCTACCAAAAAATATGCAAAGCGGTTTATGGCGTGCTACCCGTTTGTTGAAAAACATTGATGGCATTTCTCACATAGAATTGGATGAAGAAGATGTAGTAAGACACAAGCTTGTAAAAGCCATTATTAAGGCTTACAACAAAGATGATAAAACGACAATGGAAGAAAAAGAAGCAGCACAAAAAAGTAGGAATAGAACAGATCATTAAATAATAAAACTTAAATAAAAAATAAAAGGGCAGCTACAAGGTTGCCTTTTTTATTTGTATTCTTTGTCTGTCAACTTTATCTTTGTTTGAAGCATTTACAGTTAAGCAAAACTCAACATTCGTATCCTGCTACACTCCTATCTTTTGTTCGTTCCTCACAAAAGTATATCCGTTTCTATCAGGGCTATGGTCGGCAGTTAAGCTATTTTCAACTTTAATGAATTACAAGTATTTGCGAGAAATTTAAATACTGGTTTAGTTTATTGAAATTGTGTGTTGTATATTTAAGTCAGGCTTTTAATCGACCAACAAACAAATACACATTTCAACCAGTCTGGGAATATTGAAAGACAAAATAATAGTAACTGGTTTTCAAAATGCCGAGAAATTTAACTATTTGAAGGATGTATTTAAAAAATATGGCATTTCAAAATTCTACATAAATATGAAATAATTTTTTATTTTAATAGATATCTAAACGTTCATCACTTCAAAAAAATAACGATGCCCGACAAGCAAAATTTTAATACCACAAAAGCACCACGCATGAGCCTGGCGTTTCCCCAGGCAGTTATTGCAGACAAGTTTATTTTTTTATCAGGGACACCGGGTTTAGATATTCTTACAGGGCAGGTTATCAGCAATAATTTTGAAGAGCAAACAAGACAATGTTTTGAAAATATTAAAATAATTTTACAAGAAGCCGGCAGCAGTTTAAGTAAGGTAGTAAAAACCACCATCTTCATGGTTGCAGGTAATGACTTTAACGTGATTAACAAAGTTTACAGCGAAGTATTTGGTGAGCATTCGCCTGCACGCAGTACACCGCAGGTAATGCCTTTTCCTGCGGGCATTTTAATTTCGGTTGAATGCATTGCTCTTATATAAAAATTTATACTAGCAGAACTTTGATATTAGGAGCCAACCTTAACAAAAGGCACCTAACTAAATTTACATGATTTTTATATTTAGAAAATAGCAGTTTTCTTAAAACCCACGCTGTAAAAGATTAACTGGCTCGTTCTTTGGTAAAAAAGTGCTTAATATTATACTATGAAAAATATAAGAATGTACAGTTTCGTTTTCTCCCTGTTTATTTTATTCTCCTGCAAAAGTAATGTAGAGAAAAAAAAGGCTACATCGGACAAGCAGGAAATTACTGATACCACTTTAAAAAATAAAACAAGTTTTAATTACGATCTTAAAAAACCTACGCTTAATTGGGTATTGCCATCAGATTTGGTGGAGGTTTCAGGTAACGTTTGGATAGATAAAGATCATCTTATACTAATTGAAGACCTTACACCAAACCTTTATTATGTAAAGTTTGATGAAAAAGCTGCTACACTTGAAAAGAAAGTCCCTTTTGTTGAGACAGATAAGGAGAAAGTCGACATTGAAGACGTTACAATGGTAGGTAATGTAGTGTATGCTTTATGGAGCCACGGTACTTTGTTTAAAATAACTGACTGGCAAAATAAACCACAAACAGAAAAAATTAAAACAGGGCTCAGCAAAGACAACAATACAGAAGGTTTGTGCTATGACCCGGTAATAAAACAACTGCTGATTGCATGCAAGGACAACTCAGGCACCGGTGAAGATTCTGCAAAAGCAGTGTATAGCTTTGATATAGATAACTCGCAGTTGAGTGAAAAGCCTTTTATGGTGATACACCCAAAAGATTTTAAAACAATAACCGGTAACAACCTCAGTTTTAATCCATCTGCCATAGCCGTTCATCCAATTACGCATGATATTTATATACTGTCAACAAGAGACAACAAAGGCTTAGCAGTTTTCTCACATGATGGTGTGCTCAAATCCTATCAAACTATTGACAAAGAAATGATGGAACAACCAGAGGGAATTTGTTTTAATCCGCAGGGCAAAATGATTATAAGTTCAGAAGGTAAGAAAGGAAACCCAGGAAATCTTTTTGTGTTTGATCCAAAATAAAATAGTTATTAAATATCCTTATAATTATATTGTTAGGCTTCCCATCAACTGCGCAAATCTTTATTAATTTATTATTGAATGATGCATCCAAAGTATAAATTTTATTTTAGCAACTAACAATTAAAAGGCAAGCAACATTTGATATCAATAAAACACAGACTTATAAAAAAAACGTTGTTGATAAACATCTCAAAAAAATTATCTTGCAACCCAAGTTAATCCTCTTACAAAAATGACATCTTTAAAAATCGCTTTAGATTGGACACCAAATATTAATCACATTGGCATAATTGTAGCAAAAGAGCTTGGTTTTTATGAAGAAAGTGATATCAACCTTCAAATATTAAATCCAATTGTAGATAATTATGATATTACGCCCGGTAAAAAATTAGAATTAGGTATAGCAGACTTTTCCATTGCTCCTTTTGAAACAGTAATTAGTTTGAACAACAAGGAAAATAAAGTTGATGCTATCGCCATTTTCGCCATTTTGCAGGAAGATACCAGCAGCATTGTTTCACTTAAAACAACTGACCTTAGTAGTCCAAAATTATTGGATGGAAAAACCTACGCTTCTTACAAGGCTCGCTATGAAGATAAAATTGTTAAGGAGCTGGTTATTAACGATGGCGGGGACGGGAATTTTAAAATTATCTATCCTGATAAATTAGGAATATGGAACACTTTGCTTGATGGAAAGGCCGACGCCACTTGGATATTTGACAATTGGGAAGCTGTGGAAGCGGAAAGTAAAAATATTGAATTGAATAAATGGTCCCTTAAAGATTATGGCATTCCTTATGGATATTCCCCGGTTATAATTGCGAGCAAAAGCAAATTGTCAACCGCTTATTTAGCCTATCACAATTTTATTAAAGCCACCCGCAAAGGTTATATGTTTTCCACTGCCAATAAAAGCAACGCTGTCGAAATTTTGAGAAGTTACCTAACTGAGTATGATAAAAATAACATTGATCTTAAAAAAGCATTTGACGCAACGATCCCCTTTTTTGGAGATGAAAACAATTGCGGTTATATGAACAAAGAAAGAGTTAGTTTATTTTTAAACTGGATAATTGAAAAAAAATTAGAAGATAAAATAATAAAAGAACAACATTTATTTACAAATGAATTGTTGGATTAAAATTGCTGAATACATATTTTTCTTTCAGACTTTTCTACAAGTTTCGGCATTCAATAATTCAAGAATCACTGTTTTTACACATTCCACTCCTCCAATGTTGAGTTGCCATCATATTCAACTTTTCGTTAAGAAAAATTAAAATAGAATACATTTTTAGCTTAGAATAAAAGCCATTCAGCCTGCAGAAATTGCAGCAAAACATTGCCATTTAAAAAACACTTTTTACCCGAATTAACCTGCTTTGCCAACCCATATATAGTACTAAATATTAATCGTTATCAGCCTGTTTTGTAGCTAATTATAAATTAGGAAAATTCATAGCTTTACTATAATATTGTAACGGCAGCAACAAGGCAGACTGCATACTTATAATTAAAAGGTTCAGACGTATAATTCCAAAACTAAATAACAAGCAGACATCACTAAAAAATGAAACAATGAAAAAGTTTTCTCTCTTTTTTGTTTTCTCAATTCTTGTATCAATATTTATTTTTAGTTGTACTCAAAACACGGAAGAGCCAAAAAATGCTACGCCAGTGGAACTCTCCCAAATGAACAAAGATTTTGTAAAAGCATTAAATGCAAAAGATACAGTAGCAGCAGCTAAATGTTGTACGGAAGATGCGATGATTCTCCCACCAAACGAAGCCCCGGTAAAAGGCAGAGCAAATATTCAAAAATATTGGGAAGCTGCAATTGCAGCCGGAGCCTTTGATGCAGAAGTTGCAACTACAAATACGGGTAGCAACGGCGACCTAGGGTACGAAGTTGGTAGACTACAAATGAAAATAAGAATGCCAGATGGAAAAATTGAAGTCGAGAGAGGAAAATATACAGAACTATTAAGGCGTGGAAGAGATGGCAAATGGCTTTCAACACTCGGAATGTGGAATACTGATAGCCTTGCATTAAAATAATTCAGAGTAAAAACAGGCAGACAGGAAGGGTGAAAATTATTTAAAACATCGATTACCCGGCTTAAAAAATGCTGCAAATATCAAAGTGATTTAATTGCTGCGCAGCCCATCCGTTAAAAGTTAGTAGAAGATTTTTGGTAATTATATAGAATTGAATTTGAGTTTATTTTTTTAAACGTTGCAGTAAATTAAAGGAGGTTTAAGAAAACAAAGCTTAACAGCATCTCTATTTTTTACAACTAAAAACTTAAAAATTAGAGCCAATCAATCAATCCAAAAATAACGCCATGGACAAGAAACGGAGGTTAATCATCGCAGCATCTCTCCTGTTAACTATTATAAATTTTACAAGGCTAAAAGGAAACGAAAATATTATAACTGTTCAGTTCATTTTAATATTTGTTATTTGTGCATTATCAGCTTTGTTGTTAAACGAGTTTGTTATTTTGTTCAGAGCAAAAAGACAATAACTTCTTCCATCTGCATCTACTCAAGTTCCCAAATAATTACCCAACTATCATTTTTAAATTTTACATCATGAAGCGCCTACATTCCTTTTTTGCAGGATTAATTTTGCTGACAATTTCATCATTACCAGTCAATGCACAAAACACAACCGACACCCGAATGCTTTGGCAGCCTGCCATCAGCAATAATAAAATCGCTTTTATTTATGCGGAAGATTTGTGGGTGGCAAACAGAGATGGCTCTTATCCACAAAGAATTACTGTTAGCGAAGGAGTTGAATCAAACCCTGTATTCTCGCCGGATGGCAGCATGATAGCATTTACAGGACAGTACGACGGCAACACAGATGTTTTTATTGTACCCACTGCAGGCGGTGTTCCTAAAAGGCTTACCTGGCACCCCGGTGCAGATCTCGTTCGAGATTTTTCACCCGATGGTAAAAAAGTATTATTCGCTTCGCAGCGCAACAGTTTTACCAACCGATACAGTCAGTTATTTACTGTTGATGTGTTAACAGGTGCCGAAGAGCAACTGCCAATTCCAAATGCGTATTGGGCTTCTTACAGCCCTGATGGAAACAGTATTGCATACACCACAATTGCTGACAGGTTTGAGCAGTGGAAAAATTACAGAGGTGGTACCATGTCACGCATCTGGCTTTACAATGCAAAAGATCATAAGGTAACAGAAATACCAAAATCAGCAGGTGGTTGCAACGATTCAAAGCCCGTATGGAAAGGCAACAAAGTTTATTTTCGCAGCGACCGCAATGGAGAATTTAATTTATACAGTTACGATCCTGCAAATAAATCAGTAAACCAACTTACCAAGTTTAACGACTTTCCAATTTCCAGTTTAGAAGGAACAGCAGATCAAATCATTTTTTCGCAGGGAGGATATTTACAGGTCTTTAATACAGCAAATGAAAATACTTCAAAACTAAAAATTGGTATTGCTGCAGATCTGCTGGACCAGCGGACAAGATTTGTAAAAGGCGATGAGTATATCCGCACCGGTGATATTTCTCCGTCAGGCTCAAGAGTAGTGGTAGATTTCCGTGGAGATATCATTACCCTTCCTGCACAAAAAGGCGATGCGTTTAATCTTACAAACTCACCGGGAGCTCACGACAAAGAACCTGCCTGGTCACCCAATGGCAAGTCCATAGCGTATTTCAGCGATGCCTCAGGCGAATATGAACTCTACATAAAAAATCAGGATGGGACAGGCGAACCAAAAATGATTAACCTAAACGGCTCTGGTTTTTATGCATATATTCACTGGT
>JBBRPX010000020.1:0-26706 GCA_038227505.1 Chitinophagales bacterium | reverse complement strand
TGGTATAACAATACCAAGGAGTACATTAATATGGCTTCAGATGAAATTAGGAATTTATCTCACAGACTGGCACCTGCGTTTTTTGATGACTCCAGTTTTGAAGTGGCAATAGAAGTACTCCTAAATACATTTAACATAGCAGATCAGTATGAAATAGAAGTTGAGTTTGATAATAAAGTGAGTGAAATAGATTTGAGTTTAGAACTGCAGTTAAATCTTTATCGAATAGTTCAGGAGCAGTTAAGAAACATTTTGAAGTATGCGAAAGCATCAAAACTAACTTTAAATTTTAATGTTGTAGATGATATGCTTATTTTAAAATTGACAGATAATGGTGTTGGATTTGATATAGATAAATCAAAATCAGGCATTGGAATGGCTAATATGAAACGAAGAGCAGAATTGTTTTCAGGTTCTTTCCTAATTAATTCTTCACTTGGTAACGGCTGCATTATGACAGTGAAAGTGCCAATGATATCAAATAATTTACTTTAATTGTGTAGACGGTTCTATAATTTTTAAAATTCCTTCGCAAATTTTTGCATTAACATTCTTTATTCTTCCCTGGTATTCCCCATCTATTTGAAAGTGCATTTTTTTAACCATTGTTATTTCAGCCGATGTGGAAGGAATGATTTCTATTTTTTTAGGATTGAAAATACCCGGTTTCAGTAACATTTGAAGTAAACTGGCAATTGCTAATTTTCTTATAATGATAACTTCAAACAACCCATCTCTCAGGTTGCCATGGGGGTTAATTACTGCGCCTGTACCATATTTGGTTGCATTTGCCAAAACTACCATAAAAGCATTTCTTCTAACTTCTACATCTTTGGTTTTTATAACTACCTGCATTTTTTCTCTCCGCCAAAGGGTTTTTAAAATAACAAGCGCATAGCCTAATTTTCCTCTCAGTTTTCCTTCGTCAAAATGTTTTATAAGGTGCGCATTTAAGCCGATATCACTTAAGTGAAGGCAGTATTTATCATTATTAATTCTTATTAAATCGCAATGCCTTATTTTGGCTTCTAAAATAATTTTTAAAGCGTCTTCAGCATTTTCAGGGATGCCAAGTTCTTTGGCCATACCGTTTGCAGACCCCGCAGGCAAAATACCTAGTGCCATATTTGTACCCGCTATTATATTAGCAAGCATAGTAACTGTACCATCCCCGCCAACAGCAATTACATTATTAGGTTGCTCTTTTGCAATCTGGTCTTTAATTTGTGCTATCTCAAAATTTTGAGGAAGGTTATAAATTTTAAAAGTTTCATCTTTGTCAATAAAAAAATCATTAATAATATCATCCCAGCCTATAAAACGGTTGCTGCCTGAAGTGTTGTTTACAATAAATAAGAACTGTAACATTCTGTGCAATTAATTTATTAAAAATATTATGACCAACGAGGCAACATACATACCAGAAAAATTATCTTTTATTCAAAAAATTCAACTAAAGCTTTTTAAATTATTTAGGTTACAAAAAGGAGCTACAATAAAGTTATATAAAGGGTTTGCAAATCACAAAAACTGCTACATATATGGGCATGCATTTTCACTATCCCCTGTTAAAAAAAAACACTTTAGAGACTTTTTTCTGTATAATACTATTGCGCTTTTGAGATTGTTTATGGTTCGCCCAATTAAAAAAGCTGTTGTTATACTGCAGTGGAACGGTAAAATATATGAGGCTAAAACAGCCTCAGATGGCTTTTTTAAATTTGAATGGGAGCATGGTCAGGCGCTTTTACCCGGGCAATACGAAGTTGAAGTAATGCTGATAAAAAGAAATAGTAAAAATATTGTAAAAGCGAGAGCCACAGGCCAGATCATTTTACCATCATCAACAGCTTTTTCGTTTATATCCGATATTGACGATACTTTTTTAATTTCTCATTCATCAAACCTTAGAAAAAGATTGTATGTTTTGATTACAGAAAATGCAAAAAGTAGAAAGCCTTTTGAAGGAGCGGTAACACACTATAGAAAGCTACATGGCATTGACGATACTGATCCATCTAATAATGCTTTCTTTTATGTGTCCAGCAGTGAATGGAATTTATATGATTATATAAAAGACTTTTTAAACGAGCATCAGTTACCCGATGGTGTTTGTTTATTAAATCAAATTAAAACCTTTTCAAGGTTATTGTCAACAGGTCAAAATAATCATTCAGGAAAATTTACAAGGATTGTAAAAATTATTGAGGCTTACCCATCACAGAAATTTGTTTTGCTGGGAGATGATTCACAAAAAGATATTGATATTTATACTTCTATTGTAGAACACTTTCCGCAAAATGTGTACTGTGTTTATATTAGAAGAGTAGGAGTTCAGGCGAATGAAAAAGTACTTTTAAAACAAAACATTATAGAAAAGAAAGGTATATTATTTTGCTATTTCTCTCACAGCGAAGATGCAATAATTCATTCGCAAAAGATAGGGTTAATAAAAAGTATGTAATTTTTGTACTGTGGCAGTTCTTAAAATCCTATATTTTTAATGGCTGTTTTATTTTCTGTTTTCAACAGAAACCACTTGGCAAGTAACAACCATATTAGACCAAGGCAAAAGCTTGCAATTACATCGCTTGCAAAATGCAATCTTAAATAAACCCTGCTAAAACCAATGAGTAAAATAAGAATAATAAAAAAGCCAATCAATATCCACTTTAAGTAAATATTCTTTACATTTTTATAAATGATATAAGCAATTATTCCATAAAAAGTTACACTTGTAAAAGTATGTCCGCTTGGGAAGCTGTAGCCATGCACTTTTGCAATAAGAGGTACTAGTGGGCGCTCACGCTGTAAAAAAAGTTTCATAGTAAACATTACCACTACGCTCGAAATAGATATGGTAGCAATTTTAAGTGCTGTATTAAAATTGGGTCTAAAAAAAACATAATAAAATATTAGAATGATATTGGCAGGCAGTAAAAAATTTTGCGAACCAATAAAAGTAACTGCCTGCATAAAAACGGTAAGTGATCTATTCACCCATGGTCTTATTAAATCAAAAACTTTCTCATCGAAATAAAGATTTTTATCTTCAAAAATCATATCGGCCAAAATAAACAACCCCCAAAGGCAAAGTATAAACAATGCTACCATTAACAAAACGGATAGCGATAGTTTTTTAAAAAATGAAAATGTTGACTTATTTATCATGACATTTTGTAACCTAAACTACTGTTCCTTTTGTAAAACAGAAAAGTTTAATAAAGCTATTCTGCAATTTTTATTCCTGTTTGTTCAAATGTTATTTTTCTTTCCCTGTACAAATTGCCTGTAGTCATTTTAAAGGTTTTTTTACTCATCCCAAAAAAAACATAAATATCTTCAGGATCGCTTTTGTCATTATAAGGCAGATATCCATCATTTTCTTTTAGCAAACGCAAAACCTTATCAGCTTCACCTTCTACACGATTGTAACCCATTTTCCCTGCAACCACGTCTATTCTGTTATCAGGATATATTTTTTTTATGTAACCTTTAAACTTATCGCCCGTACCTATGGTTCTATAAACCTCATTTAAATGTAATACCCCTGTATGTTGGTTGTTTATGATCATTAGATAACCAATATCTGTTCTTCTTAAGACGATCAAATCAACTTCTTCTGTTTCAGCAATGGTTAGATTTTCGTTGCTTAAAAATTGTTCAACCCGCTCTGTAGCAGCGGCACGACCTGTTTGTTCGTCTCTGTAAATTTTTACGAGGTATTCTCCCATTGGGCGCATGCCGGTTATTTGCTGGCTTTTTGGTACAAACAAGTCTTTCATTAAACCCCAATCCATAAAAGCTCCTTGGTCTGTTACCGAAACAGTCTTTAGCTTTACAAAATCATCCACTATACCCAAAGGTTTTTGGGTTGTCGCAATTAGCCTGTCTTCCCCGTCATGATATACAAAGACATTTAATTCATCGCCTTCATTTAACCCTTCAGGTACAAATCTTTTCGGCAGTAAAATACCTTCTTGGCCATCATCAAGATAAACACCAAAATCGACCTTGCGCAACACCTTTAATAGATTATAATCTCCTGTTTTTATCATCTGTATTTGTTAAACTGAATAAAGGTAACAACATTTTTGAGCCTAGTTTTATAATATTTATATTTTGGTATGATGCCTTTTAGTACTTAAAAGTATGAAAACGTTGTGCATAAAAAAATCCCTATTCTTTTAGGGAGAATAGGGATTTTTTATCATCAATCAATCATTCAACTATCACAAAGCTATTTGTTTTTCTGTCATCATTTTGCGCATATTTAATAAGCCGTAGCGCATTCTACCTAAGGCAGTGTTTATGCTGCAATTTGTTAACTGAGCTATTTCTTTAAAACTTAAATCTGCATAGTGACGTAAAATAATTACTTCTCTTTGGTCTTCAGGTAGCAAATCAATAAGCTTGCGTACCTTATCAGATGTTTGTTCAGCCATTATGCGGGTATCAACACCGGCTTCTGAAAAATTTAATACTTCAAAAATATCTCTGTCATCGCTTGTTTTAATAGTAGGATTGCGCTTTACTTTTCTAAAATGATCTACACATAAATTATGTGCAATGCGCATTGCCCATGGCAAAAATTTTCCTTCATCTGTGTAACGACCACCTTTTAAAGTGTCGATTACTCTAATAAATACATCTTGAAAAATATCTTCGGCAAGATATTTGTCTTTTACTAATAAATAAATAGAAGTAAAAATTTTGTCTTTGTAACGGTTAACAAGAATGGAGAGTGAATTTGAATCTCCGTCAATGTACATACGTACAATCTGCTGATCAGATAAAAGTGTTTGGTTTTTCATTTTTTTCTACAATTTAGATTAATGGACAATTTGGATAATATTGCCAATAAAAGGAATAAACTGCAGATGCTTTGTAAGGAGATTCATGCCGTTTTTCAATCAATTGGATATTGTGTTGTAAACATAGAAACATATTTTTTGATTACAATTTTTTTTTATGTTTATTTTTCAAAATTTGTTAATTATACTGTTTTGTATATCTGTTTCATCGTAGTTTTACAGTAATAAAATCTGGAAAAATACTTAGTTTACACAAAAAGGAATACCTCAATTTTTTTGTTCGTGTAGAATTACCTTTATAATATGCTTAAGACCCCTCAAACCCTTACCAAGTCTACAACTTCAACATCTACCAATAACGATATTTTAATACAGGGAGCACGTGTTCACAACTTAAAAAATGTAACAGTTACTATCCCTCGCAATAAATTAGTGGTAGTAACTGGTGTATCTGGCTCAGGTAAATCTTCATTAACAATTGATACTTTATTTGCCGAGGGGCAACGCCGATATGCAGAAAGTTTGAGTGCTTATGCAAGGCAATTTATGCAACGAATGAACAAGCCTGATGTTGATTTTATTAAGGGCTTGTGCCCTGCAATTGCTATTGAGCAAAAAGTAATTACACGAACACCAAGAAGCACAGTTGGGAGCATGACTGAGATTTACGATTATCTGCGTTTATTATTTGCACGTACAGGCAAAACAATTTCTCCGGTTAGTGGCAGAGAAGTAAAAAAAGACGATGTGCCAGATGTTGTTGCTGCAATTAACAAAGCAAATGATGGTGATAAAATTATGTTACTTGCAACATTTAAAAGCCACGCAAACAGAGAGGAAAAAGAAGAGTTAAATATACTGTTACAAAAAGGATTTTCTCGTTTATATATTAACAATGAAATTATAAGTATTGAAGATTTGCTGGAAGATAAAGTTTTAAAAAAATCAAAAAAGGAAAAATTTATTTTAATTGACAGGCTTATAAAAAAAGAATTTGATGAAGATGATCTGCATCGCATTGCAGATTCTGCCGGTACCGCATTTTATGAAGGAGAAGGAACAATGTATGTACAGATAAATGAAAAGACACCACTTAAATTCAGCAATAAGTTTGAGTTGGATAATATTGTTTTTGAAGAGCCTGTACCAAATCTATTTTCATTTAATAATCCTTTTGGTGCCTGCCCCGTTTGCGAAGGTTTTTCTATGGTGTTGGGGTTAGATCATGATCTTGTAATACCCGATAAAAGATTGAGTCTTTATGAGGGTGCAGTTGCACCATGGAAAGGCGAAAAATTAAGTTTGTGGAAAGAAAATTTTGTACGTGCTGCAAAACAATTTGATTTTCCGGTACACAAACCTATTATGGATTTAACGGAGGCACAATTAAAAGAACTTTGGAACGGTAATAGATATGCGGAGGGCATCAATGACTTTTTTAAAGAAGTAGAACAGAATCTATACAAAGTACAATACCGTGTTTTACTCAGTAGGTTTAGGGGTAGAACATTGTGTGGAGAATGTGAAGGGTACAGACTTCGTAAGGAAGCATTGTATGTAAAAGTTGCAGGTGTGCATATCGGGCAATTGTGCGAAATGCCTGTGAAGGATTTACAAACCTGGTTTAATAAATTAAAGCTGAGTGAATATGATGGGCAGGTTGCCAAAAGAATCTTAATAGAAGTAAAACATCGATTAAAAACTTTGATAGATGTGGGACTTGGTTATCTTACTTTAAACCGGCTTGCAAATTCGTTGAGTGGTGGTGAGAGCCAGCGTATTCAACTTACCAGGAGTCTTGGCAGCAACCTAACAAATTCGCTTTATATTTTAGATGAACCTTCCATTGGTTTACACAGTAGGGATACTGAAAAATTAATTGTGGTTTTAAAAGAGCTGAGAGATCTCGGTAATACAGTTGTAGTGGTAGAGCATGATGAAATGATGATGCGGGAAGCTGATCATATTATTGATATGGGACCATTGGCTAGTCACCTTGGTGGCGAGGTAATCGCTGTGGGAAATTATGATGAATTGATTGCAAATGAAAAAAGTTTAACGGGCAAATACTTATCAGGCAAATTAAAAATTGAAGCACCAAAGGTTTTGCGTAAATGGAATAGAAGTATAAAAATAGAAGGTGCAAAACAAAATAATTTAAAAGATGTAAATGTTGAATTTCCATTAAATGTTTTATGTGCAGTAAGTGGGGTAAGTGGTAGTGGAAAAACAACGTTGGTAAAACAAATATTATATCCTGCTCTGCAGAAAATAAAAGGTGAAGTATCTGACAAACCGGGTTTGTACAGGAAGATTACCGGAGACATAGATTATATCAACCGTATTGAAATGGTTGATCAAAACCCTATCGGAAAAAGTAGCCGCAGCAATCCGGTAACTTATATAAAAGCCTACGACGAAATAAGAGAGTTGTATTCAAAACAACCACTTTCAAAAATAAGAGGTTTTATGCCTAAACATTTTTCTTTCAATGTTGATGGTGGCAGGTGCGATGCCTGTAAAGGTGAAGGCGAACAATTGGTAGAAATGCAGTTTTTAGCAGATGTGCATTTGGTATGTGATGTATGTAATGGTAAACGTTTTAAAGAAGAAGTGTTAGAAGTTACCTACAAAGAAAAAAGCATTCATGATGTGTTGGAAATGAGTGTTGATGAAGCTATTGAATTCTTTGGCACAATGGGTGAAAAACCAAAAGGAAAAACTGCAGATGATGGTGGGGATGTAGCCAAAAAAATCCAGCCTTTAAGCGATGTCGGTTTAGGTTATGTAAAACTTGGTCAATCGTCAAATACTTTAAGTGGTGGTGAAGCGCAGCGTGTTAAACTTGCCTCTTTTTTAGGCAAAGGCAAAGCAATAGGTCACATTCTTTTTATTTTTGATGAACCCACAACCGGCCTCCATTTTCATGATATAAAAAAGCTCCTCACCTCTTTTAATGCATTGGTTGAGCAGGGGCATTCAATATTAGTTATTGAACACAATACGGACGTAATTAAGAGTTGCGATTGGGTGATAGATCTTGGTCCAGAAGCAGGTGATATGGGCGGGAATCTAGTATTTGCAGGAAAGCCGCAGGATATGAAAAAAGTAAAAGAAAGTTATACTGGTAAATTTTTATAGCCAGTCTATCTTAACCTATTGCTGTCTTTTATCAATTTTTCGTCGCTGCTAATTCCCCGTGCAGCTAAAATTAAAAATAAAATTACAGCGCCATGTAAAATGGCTGTGATAGAGAAAGTGCCTTTACCTACATAGGTTTGAATTTCTCTATAATACAAAAATATTAGACCAACTTCTAACACGCCTGTAAGTAATGTAAACCACCATTGTTGTTTTCTATTCTTATATAAAAAGATTGTTACTAGTGCAATAATGCCGGTAGCCAGCGTAAGAAATATTAAAGGCAAAGTTGCAATTCCATTTAAAAAAGATGATGGAATTAAATCCTTATTAGTACCCACATAGGTAGAAAACTTAAGCGTTAAAAAAGCACAAACAGCAGCAAGTAAAAGCCATATGGATTGTATTCGTTGAATCATAAAAAAGTATTTGGTATTGAGATAATAGTATTGAGATATTTAAAGTGAATTTGTCAGTTTACATTTTGTTTATCGTAGCATCCATTAATAGAAACTATATTATAAAGTAGCGATCTCAATACTCAATACTTAATATTCAATTCTATGGTAAAGGAAACGCCTTCATCATTTCATGCACTTCTTCTTTTACAGCATGTAACGTTTCCACATTGTCAATATCCGTTAAAATCCTATCTATCAAAACCACTATTTTTTCCATGTCTGCTTCCTTCATGCCACGAGTGGTTATTGCAGGTACACCAATTCGTATGCCACTCGTTACAAACGGACTTTTATCATCGTAAGGCACAGAATTTTTATTCAAAGTAATATGAGCTTTATCCAGTGTTTCCTGCGCTTTTTTACCTGTAATATTTTTATTGCGAAGATCAATTAACATTAAATGGTTATCTGTACCTCCGCTGATAATTTGATAATCTCTATCCATTAAAGCTTTCGCCATAGCTTGTGCATTCTTTTGCACCTGCTTAGTATAATCTTTAAATTCATCTGTAAGTAATTCACCAAAAGCCACTGCCTTAGCAGCTATCACATGCATCAATGGTCCACCTTGTGTACCAGGAAAAACAGCCATGTCAATAACATTGCTCATCATTTTAAGGTTGCCCTTCATATCTTTTAAACCCATTGGGTTTTCAAAATCTTTTTTCATTAAAATAATTCCACCCCTCGGGCCACGCAATGTCTTGTGTGTTGTGCTTGTTACAAAATGGCAATGCTCAAAAGGAGAACTCAATAAACCAGCAGCAATAAAACCTGCAGGGTGCGCCATATCGCATAATACAAAAGCATTTATTTCATCTGCTACTTTTCTAATTCTGGCATAATCAATGTCACGACTGTAAGCAGATGCGCCACAAATAATCAAAGCCGGTTTTTCATTCCTTGCTTTTTCTTCCAGCATTTCATAATCTATTAAACCTGTTTCTTTTTTAACACCATAAAAAAACGGTCTGTAATATTTTCCTGAAAAATTTACAGGAGAGCCGTGTGTAAGATGCCCACCCATACTTAAATCCAACCCAAGTATTGCATCACCGGGTTGTAAAATACCCAACATTAAAGCTGCATTAGCCTGTGCACCACTGTGCGGTTGAACGTTGGCATATTCGCAGTTAAAAACCTGTTTTATTCTATCTATTGCAAGTTGCTCTACTTCATCAACAATTTCGCACCCGCCATAATATCTTTTACCGGGATACCCCTCTGCATATTTATTTGTAAGGCAGGTGCCCATCGCCTCCATAACCTGCCTGCTTGTAAAATTTTCACTTGCAATCAATTCTATACCGTGTTGCTGTCTTTCGGCCTCTTGTTCAATCAAATCAAATAAAGCAGTATCTCTTTGCATAAATATCATTTTTGAAGGGCAAAGATAAGCACGGTATTTTTAAATATTATTTTTTAGAAGCATGGGCATTTGCACATTAAGAAACATTTGTATCCTGCTCACTGTACCTCCTCCGCCTTTGGCGGATACGGTGCCGTTTCTATCGGGGCTAATTTCGGCAATTGTACTTTTTTCAACTTTTATAATTTAGCATTTATTGCTGTTTAATTTTATACCTTTTGTTTTAAAATTATTACTTTCACTTACCAAAATAATTTAAAGCTAACTATGGCGTAACTTGTTACCCCTAACCAATGTTATATTAATGAAGGCAATCATCCCCGTTGCAGGTGCAGGTACCAAACTTCGCCCACACACATACACACAACCCAAGGCATTAATACCGCTTGCAGGCAAAACTATTTTAAGCATTATTATAGACCAGCTGAAAGAAGCAGGTATAAAAGATTTTATTTTTATTATTGGTTACTTAGGCGAAAAAATAAAGGATTATGTGCAGCTTAACTATCCTGAGCTAAATACGCATTTTATTACACAAAACGACAGACAGGGAACTGGGCATGCGATAGAAATAACGCAGGAAATTGTAGGTGATGACGAAGTTTTAATAGTATTAGGAGATACAATTGCTGAATATGATATTGCCGAAATGATAAATGCTCCTTTTTCTGTTTTAGCTGTTAAAAGAGTTGATGATCCACGAAATTTTGGCGTAGCAGAAATAGCAGAAGACGGATTTATTAACAAGGTCGTTGAAAAACCTGCAATCCCTAAAAGCAATATGGCATTGGTAGGAATTTATAAGGTAAAAGAAACGGAAATACTTTTTCAATGTCTGCACAAAATCCAGGACTCAAAACGCAGCACCTACGATGAATTTAGTTTAACCGATGCATTAGATTGTATGATAAAAAGTGGTGCAATTTTTAAATCAATGAAGGTCACCAATTGGTTTGATTGTGGTAAAAAGGAATCGCTCATTGAATCAAACGCAATTCTATTAAAAAAATTTGGTAGTTCTGTAGAGGAATCAAATCACCATTCCAACAGTGTATTCATTCCACCAGTAAGTATTGGCAAAGGTTGTATTATTGGTAATTCTGTTATTGGGCCCAATGTGACCATTGGCGATAATACTACTATTAATTACGCCATCATTAAAGATTCAATTATTGGCGCATATTCTAATCTATACGAAATAGTTTTAAACAACTCACTTATTGGCAGCGATGCAGAAGTTAAAGGCGTAAGCAGAAACTTAAATATTGGAGATAATACAGCAATTGACCTCGGTGGCGGAACAAAATAAACTGATTATTTTTTATGGATGTCTTTTCTAATGAGATAACAAGGCTTTTTCATATTGAAAAACCTATTATCCAGGCGGGTATGATATGGGCTAGTGGCTGGCGCCTTGCAAGTGCAGTAAGCAATGCAGGAGGTTTGGGTATTATTGGAAGTGGTAGTATGTACCCCGAAGTTTTGAAAGAGCATATAATGAAATGCAGGGCCGCTACTGACAAACCATTTGCTGTAAATGTGCCTTTGCTTTACCCTAATATTGATGAGCATATTCAAATAATTATTGAAAACAAAGTACCGATAGTATTTACAAGTGCGGGTAATCCCAAAACATATACTTCTATTTTAAAAGCGGCAGGTATTAAAGTTGTGCATGTAGTTAAGCAGCAGCAAATTTGCAGAAAAAGCAGAAGCCGCAGGTTGCGATGCGGTTGTAGCAGAGGGCTTTGAAGCAGGAGGTCATAATGGAAGAGAAGAGACAACAAGTTTTATTTTGATACCGGCAGTAAAAGAAAAAGTTTCTATCCCAGTAATTGCAGCGGGTGGAATTGCAACTGGTAGGCAAATGTTAGCTGCTATGGTGTTGGGAGCCAGTGCGGTACAAATAGGTAGTAGGTTTGTTGCCAGTGATGAAGCTTCTTGTCATATAAATTTTAAAGAAGCTGTAATTTCTGCCCATGAAGGGGATACAGAGTTATCTCTTAAAAAATTAACGCCAGTTCGTTTGTTAAAAAATAACTTTTATAATCTCATAAAAACTGCCGAAGAATCTAATGCAAATGTAGAAGAACTTACACAATTACTTGGCCGTGGGAGAGCAAAAATTGGAATGTTTGAAGGGGATTTAAATAACGGGGAACTTGAAATTGGCCAGGTTTCTGCAACCATAAATTCTATAGCCTCGGCTGCGACAATTGTTAATGAAATATGGAATGATTACAATGTGTTAATGACTAGCTTTCACAAATAACGCTATATTTGCAAATTCTAAAATTATCAACAAATTTTTTGAGTAATGTATAGAGGTTTATCGGTTTTAATTCTTAGAACAGTTTTTTTTATATTCTTTGTATTTTGTACTTTTTATACATTTAGTCAGCCACCAACAAGCGGCGGAATACCAACTAATCCTATAGGCAATCCGGCTTTACCTACAGCACCTGTAAATATGACCAATCCCCAACTTCAAACTTTGCTGAGCGATGAAAATAAAAATGCGGGAGAAGATTTGAATGCTAAATTAAAAAATAATAGAATTTATAAAGATAGCCTTACGGAAGGTAGAGGGGTCAACAGAATTCCAAGTGCAAAAAGTACTTACGGAGCTAATGTATTTTCAAATGCTGGTCAATATAGTACAACCGAGCTTTCCACTCCTCCTTTAGATTACCCTTTAGGCGTTGGGGACAACATTGTAGTATCGATGTATGGAGGCGCAGAATTTCAAGGTGAGTTTGTTGTAGGTACGGATGGTTCAATTTTTCCTAAAGGAATGGGTAAAATATATGTTGGTGGGGTGACTTTCCAAAACGTGCAGCGTATTCTTTATTCCCGTTTTTCAGCAGTAGTGCCTGCAGGAACCAATATCGATATCAGTTTGGGAAGGCCAAGAAGCATTAATATCAACGTAGTAAATGAAGTGAATAATCCAGGTATTATTACAGTATCTGCTTTTAGTAATGCATTTAACGTAATCGCCAGAGCAGGTGGGATAACGGAGACAGGAAATCTAAGAAATATTTTGATCAAAAGAAATGGAAGAATTATTGACGAACTTGATGTTTATAAATATCTACAGACAGGCGATTTTGGGAAACATTTATATCTTCAGAACAACGATTTTATTATCGTTCCTTTTTATGAGAAAAAGGTTTTGGCGACAGGTCAGTTTAGGAGGCCTATGTATTATCAATTAAGGAACGACGAGGGTGTAAAGGCTCTTTTAAAATACAGTGGTGGTTTAAATTCAGACGCAATTGGTTCAAATCTTACTATTATAAGATCAGAAAATGAAAGCCAGAATATAAAAAACGTTAATGCTACAGCCATATTAAAAATTGAAGGACAAGATGCATTTTTACAAGATGGAGACATTGTGAAAGCAGATCTTATTAAAGCTGGATTGGTAAATAGAGTTGAAATACGGGGAGAAATAAAATATCCTGATCAATATGAATATAGGGTGGGGGATAAATTATTTGATCTTATTAATAGGGCAGGAGGTATAACTCGAAACACCTATCTTCAAAGAGCATATGTTTTTCGTGGTGCGGGCGATTCTACAAATTTGCAATCTGCAGATAGACTTGAAGTTGACCTAACTGACATAAACAATAATAATTTTGACTCAAAAAACAACGTTTCGCTTCTGCCAAATGATGTTGTGCAACTTTTTAGTGCGGCAGAATTTACCGACGATGTATTTGTAGAAATATTTGGAGAAGTACGCAAAGAGCAAAAGTTGAGAAAATACGGCGGTATGACACTTCAGGATCTTCTTTATTTATCAGGTGGTTTAAAACCATCGGCAGAATTTGGAAGGTTAGAAATTTCAAGTATTGTGGATGTTGATTCAGCAAAAAAAGGACTGAAACCAACAAGAACTGTTGTAAAATCCTATGGAATTGATCAAAATTTAAAAATAGATTCTGCGGCTGCACTTGTGTATTTAAAACCTTATGATCAGGTTTTTGTAAGGAAGAATCCCACTTTTGAATTTCAACAAAATATAGAAATGAAAGGGCTTGTAAAATATCCAGGTTTATATCCCAGATTAAATAAGTATGAGAAATTATCTTCTTACATAGCTAGAGCCGGGGGCTTTAAAGAAAATGCCAATCTTTCAGGGGCATTATTATTTAGACGAAAACCTGATGATGCAAGAGATAAACCAATGCCTACCACCAAATTTGTTTCAACGAAAATTTCAAAGGAAAAATTAGATTCACTTGGAGGACTCATTCCCGTTGATACAGTGATAACAAAGCCACTAGATGAACCGGTTAGTATTGATTTATTAAAGGCATTGCAATATAAAAATTCTAAGCATGATATTATATTGCGAGAAAACGATATCATATTTGTGCCTGAAATTAATCCTTTTGTTAGTATTGAGGGACGAGTTCAATCTCCGCTAAAAATTGCATTTGATAAGGAGCATACACATGTTCCATATTACATAGACAAGGCTGGAGGTTTTGGAATTAAGCCATGGAAAAGAAGAGTATATGTTACTTATGCAAACAAGAAAAGTAGGAGAACAAAAAACTTTTTCTTCTTTCATTTTTATCCACGGGTAGAAGAAGGAGCTACTATTACTGTTCCTAGCAGACCTGAAGGTGCTGAAATTACAGATATCATCAAAAATGCAGCAACAACTTTAGTCCCGGTAATTGTAACTGGAATTATTTTAAAATATGTAAATAAATAGTTTTGACGAGTAACGAATTAATTAGAGTTATACTAAGCAGATTAAGTAGGGTTAAGATATTAATTCTTATTGGGGGTATTTCGTTTGCGATTTTAATGTTTATGATTGCGAAAACCACACCTCCAACATTTTCTGTTAAAACAACTCTATATCCATTAACTGCGACTCCAAGTGGAGGAGGTGCGGCTTCATCTGCGTTAACTGAATTAATTGGTGGTGGCGGTAGTACAAAAACCTTGAGTGAAGAAGCCAACGTTAACATTGAAGAGGTTGCAAAAAGTAGGAAAACAAGAGAAGCAGTAGTTTCTCAACGACTTCCAATTTTTGGTAATAAAACAATAGCTGAGGTTTTAATTAATGACTACAATCAAAATAAATCATATTTTGAGGAGCCAATTGCAATACCAACAAGTTTTCCTGAATTATATGCGACAGGCAGCAGTTTGTTAACAAATAATTACACCGTAAAAGTTAACAAAAATAGTTTACTTGAAATTATTTTTTCAAGTACAAATGAAAAATTAATCACGCCAGCAAGTTTAATTTTAATAGATAAAATTTCACAATTTTACAAAGAATTAAAAATAAAAAAGGCACAATTTGATTATGATTTCACACAAAAAAAAGTTGATTCTTTAGAAGGTGTTTTAAGAAAATTCGATAACCAGAGAGTTTATTTAAGCAATACAACCCTTTTTGTTCCTCAAGGCAAACTTCAATATATTGTGCCTAAAGAAAAATTAGAAAACAATAAATTGTTGGTAATATCCCAAAGAAATGGAGCCGCTTCAAATAGAGAAGAAGCTTTGTGGAGAAAACAAAAAGTGACACCTATAATAGAAATCTTGGATGCTCCGCAACCCCCTTTTGCAGTTGTGCAGCCATCAAAAACCCTTTACGGAGTAGTTGGTTTTATTTTAGGATGTCTATTTTTTGCATTGTTTAGCATCGGAGGAATACTTTATCGATATTTCAATTTAGAAATCAAGAAGAAGCTCTCCGATTCAACAGTTATTTCCCCGATATCTACCACGGCATAAAAGATTTAATTATTTAAAGATGCAATCCTATTTGCAACTTTTTCCCCATCCATAGCAGCACTTACGATACCCCCCGCATACCCTGCACCTTCGCCACAGGGGTATAAATTAATTAACTGTGGATGTTGTAAATTTTCGGTATTTCTGGGGATTCTAACAGGACTTGAGGTTCTGCTTTCTACAGCAACAATTACCGCTTCGTTGGTATAATAGCCTTTAAGTTTTTTGCCAAAATGTTGAAAGGCTTCTGCCAATGCATCATAAATAAATTGGGGTAAAACCTTTTCTAATTTTGAAGTTGTTAATCCAGGTAAGTAAGAATTGGTAGGAAGTGTAGCAGATAGTTTTCTATTTACAAAATCCTGCATTCTTTGTGCAGGCGCTTTAAAATTTCCTCCACCTTCCACATATGCTTTTTCTTCTACCATTTTTTGAAATTTCAGAAAAATCAGTGGATCATTTTTATCTGTTTCTACACCTGCTTTATTTAAAGATGCCAATGCATCTTCTTTCTCAACCTGCACAACAATACCACTATTTGCAAAAGCATTGTTTCTTTTAGATGGACTCCAGCCGTTTACAACGAGTTCCCCATCATGCGTAGCTGCAGGCGCAATAATGCCACCTGGGCACATGCAGAACGAAAAAACGCCTTTACCATTTACCTGTTGCACCAATGAGTAAGCTGCTGCTGGTAAATGAATGTCCCTTTCACTTGTACAATGATATTGTATTTTGTCGATCAAATTTTGCGGATGTTCTATTCTAACACCCATCGCAAAAGGCTTTGCTTCAATTAAAATATCTTTTGAATGGAGCATTGTAAAAATGTCTCTTGCCGAATGTCCTGTTGCTAAAATGTATGCATCGGCAGTAAATGTTTCGCCATCTTGAGTTGTAACAAAGGCTATTTTAGAATCAGTAATTTTAAAATCAACAACTTTCTTTTCAAATAAAACTTCGCCGCCACAGTTTTTAATATGTGCGTGCATAGCAGTAATAATTTGTGGGAGTTTGTTGGTACCGATATGAGGGTGAGAATCGTAGGTAATATTCTTAGGTGCCCCGAAATAAACAAATAAATCGAGAATACGATCTATATCGCCTCTTTTGTTACTTCGTGTATATAATTTTCCATCGCTGTATGTACCTGCCCCACCTTCGCCAAAACAGTAATTACTTTCTGGGTTTACAATCCCTTCTTTGTTCAGTTTCGCAAGATCACGCCGTCTCGCTCTTACATCCTTTCCTCTTTCTAAAATAATCGGTTTAATTCCATTTTCTAATAGTTGAAGTGCAGCAAAAATTCCTGCCGGTCCTGAACCTATTATGAGTACGTTTTTTGCCGCATTTGTTACATCTTTAAAAGAAAATGTTTCTTTTAAAGTATTTTTTACAGCCTCATTTATAAAAGCATTTACCGTAAGATTTATGTAAATATTTTTTCCTCTTGCATCAATAGATTTTTTGATGATTGAATATCCAGAGATGGAAGCAACATCAACAGTAGCTAACCTGGCAATAATACTAATTATTATTGTTTCATTGGCAGCATCTGCCAATGAGAGTTTTAAAACTAATTTTTGCTGCATTTTTGTTTGCCGGGTCTTCTCCCGGAAATTTTAAATAAAATGATACATTAAAAGGGTAGGTCGTCGTTCTCTTGCGGCGAAGTAAAATTATCCATAGGTTCCATTGCACCAGTATCAGAATTGTTGCTGTCTGGGGTTGTGCTTAAAATTTGCTCAATACGCCATGCATCTAGGTTTGTAAAATAACTTGTCTTACCGTCCTTTTCCCATTTACTTCCTTTAATGTTGAAGTATACTTTTATATCATCTCCAACATTTACCCTATCTACAATGGCAGTCTTATCTTGCACGCACTGAAATTTAGCATAGTTTACAATAGTTCTGCCACCTATATCTTCGGTTTTCTCAACTGCAAATTCTCTTACCTTAAAGGTTTCTGTTCGCTGCACGGTATCGTATTTTGCTATTAATTTACCTGTTAATTCGTAGCTCATAATGTATTTTTTATTGTCAAAAATAGGGCTTATTTATTTAGCATTTTTAAACCGACACATTTCGATAAATTTCTTTAAATTTTTAAAGCAATTTAAATGAATTTTTAGGTTATACACATGGGTTAAATAATTTATTTAATTTTTTGAAAATTATTTTGAAAAGAATCTTTTATTAAAATTTTATTTAAAAATTAGGGAAAGTCAATTGTAGTAACGAGTTAGCTTTTTTTTAGGTGATGGATTTTATAAAATTGTTTCTGTTCTTCTGCTCTATGATAAATTATAAACAATAAAAAGTTTTTTTTATCAACAATTTATTTTGATATTCGTTCTCCCCGAAAAACATGCTATTAATATTTTAAAGGGTACCAAAAAACTAACCAAATAACGCAAGAAAATAAAACTGCTGTAGCACTAATGGATAAATCTTTTGATAAAATATGGGAGTCGTGTTTGGACATTATCAAAGACATTGTAGAATGGCAACATTTTAAAACATGGTTTGAACCAATAAAGCCAGTAAGCCTAAAAGAAAAGATTCTTACTATACAGGTACCAAGTCAATTTTTTTATGAGTATCTTGAAGAGCATTATGTATCTCTTCTTGCAAAAACTTTAAAAAGAGAACTTGGTAAAGAAGCAAGACTAGAATACAGGATTATGGTTGATAGTGGGAACAGTAAAAATAAACCACTTACAACAGATATTCCGGGGCATGGATACAGATCATATTCAAACAATGAAATGGATTTTCCGCTAGTCATAAATAACCCTGTTAAGAATCCGTTTGTTATACCGGGTCTTAAAAAGATGCAGATTGATCCTCAACTTAATGCTGCATATACTTTTGATACATTTATAGAAGGTGATTGTAATCGTGTTGCCCGTAGAGCAGGTAAAACAGTTGCTGAAAAACCAGGTGGAACTAGCTTTAATCCATTAGTAGTTTATGGTGGTGTAGGTTTAGGTAAAACGCACCTTGCACAAGCTATAGGGAACGAAGTAAAAAACCTAAATCCAAACAAGGTTGTTTTATATGTCAGTTCAGAAAAATTTATTAATCAGTTTATTGATCATGGTCGCAATAATGCGATCAATGATTTTATACATTTTTATCAATTAATAGATGTGTTAATCATAGACGATATTCAGTTTTTCAATAGGGCTGAAAAATCGCAGGATGCTTTCTTCTCAATTTTCAATCATCTTCACCAGAGCGGGAAACAATTAATTCTTACAAGCGATAAATCTCCGAAAGATTTAGAAGGTGTACAGGAAAGATTGCTTAGTCGTTTTAGATGGGGCCTTAGTGCAGATTTGCAGGTTCCCGATTATGAAACAAAAATTGATATACTTGATATAAAAATGAAGAATGATGGGTTAGAAATGCCCCGTGAAGTTGTGAAATACATTGCATATAATATTAACAGCAACGTAAGAGAACTTGAGGGAGCACTTATTTCTCTGTTGGCACAGTCTTCGCTTAACAAGAGAGAAATAGACCTCGAATTGGCAAAAAAAGTATTGAGAAATTTTGTAAAATCATCCACAAAGGAAATAACGATAGATGCTATCCAAAAGATGGTGTGCGAATATTTTGATGTGGCTTATGATAAACTACTTCAAAAAACACGTAAGCGTGAAATTGTACAGGCAAGGCAAATAACAATGTTTTTATCAAAAGCATTTACAAAAAATTCTCTTAAAACAATTGGTGAACATTTTGGTGGAAGAGACCATACCACTGTTATACACAGCTGCCAGACAGTAAAAGATTTAATGGATACGGATAATTTATTCAAAGAAAGTGTTTTGGAACTGCAGCAAAAAGTACAGCTTGCTGCAATGTAAAATATTAATATTATTGAGCGCCGCTTCATTAAATTGAAGCGGTTTTTTTGTGCATGAATGTTTCACATATCGGAATATTTAAAAGGAATTTGAATGACTATTTTTTTTGAAACAGATTAACTTCGCAGCTTATATAAAAACATGACTTCAGCATATAACTTTATTGCAGCGTGGCAACTTTTCCCTGAAAAAGGAACATACGAAAAAGGCGAAAGACCAAAAAGCGGGTACTTTCAAATTACATCTTCGGAAAACAAAAATGAGCTCACCGTAAACAATAGTTGGGTAACCCTTGAAAATATTTCTTTTGGCGCAAAATATGAAATTGTTGTAGATGATAGCTTGCAGGAATTTTATGATAAGGATTTTGCAACCCATGTAAGAGGAAAAGTATTGAGCTCCATTTTAATGGAAATTATTTTTGAGAAAAACGGCCAGATTGTTTTAGAAGTACAGCATGAAATACAACCAAATGGTTATTTAAAAATTACCCAAGCAGGTAAAACTGATGCTTCAGCTTATGTAAATACAGAGTTCTATCACAAGCAAATGAGTGTGCTGCCTTACAGTGCGAGTGTGAGTGGAGCAGTTATAAAACCAACGCAGGAAGGAGTTATTCGCCACAAGGTATTGACTGCTATGGAAGAGCAAACAAACATGCAGTTAGATCAAATACGAAAACAGGTAGAATTATTAGCATTACAAGCCCAGGAAATACAATCAAGAAAAGAATTATCAATGATTGTGTACAGTGCAAAATTAAATTTTCAACCGGTTATTGGGCAGGTATATCATTTATACGAAAACAATGATGGTACTTATATGATAAGTATGGTAAGTCCAAATGAATGGGGTAGAGGTTCGAAATCTTTTAAACAACATGCTGCAAAAGTGCAATTATTAGCCGATCATACTTGGAAAGAAATATTATAGTCCTTCCTCTTTTTTATTGAAAAGGTAAAAACTTTTCTTGCTGAACTTGGAGGAGTTTTGGTTTACTTTCATTTAATGTTCTGCCGTTTAATACTATTAAATATTTTTCCAAATATTTTAAAGCCATGTTTTTCGAATTGAAATTTTCCAATGCATATTCATGACAAATTTTTGCAGAAAAATTATTTTTATCTTCAATAGCATGTTTCAATTCAATACTTTTTGCAGATAAAAATCCCACTTCAGCGTTTACAATTTCAGGCAATGAGCCGTATGGAGTTCCGAATACTGGGCAGCCATAATACAAACTTTCTGTAATAGCCAAGCCAAAAGGTTCGTGCCATCGTACCGGAAATAACAATCCTTTGGAATTGTTTAATAAAGCAAATTTTTTGATGCCACCAACCATTCCATAAAAGTGTATACGAGAGCTAAGTGTAAACCTAAAACCCATATTAAAATTGAGTCTAGAGCCGCCTAAAACTTTTAATTTTTCAGACTTAGTATTTTTTATAACACTAATTGCGCCTCTTAAATTTTTTACTCGCCAAGCTGCATTCCCTAAAAAATGATAGTAATTTCTTTTGTTATTTAAAATTGGATTTTCATAATCGTCCCAGTCCATTCCATTGTGCACATAGCAGTCGCTGCCAAATCTTTCTGCGTGGTTTTTAGAAACGAAAACAGTGTTTACATCTAGTAACCTTTCATCGTTTATATTGCCATGGAGTGTTACAACATAAGGCTTTAATATTTCTTGATTTGGTTGGAAGTTAAAATGTACCACATCGATATACTCGGGTATCTGCTCATTAATATTTAATGCAGGATTAAAAAAAAGTACAGCTGCGAAGTCGCAGTGGGAGCCGTTTTTAACTAAATAAGTAATCTTATGACCCATTTTTGCCAGCTCCTTGCCTAAATACCAAATCACCCTTTCTGTACCGCCATATTTTTTAACAGGAATGAAACTGGTGTTAGCAATAAGAATGTTCATCTAGCAATTATTAAAAAAAAGAGTACAGATAATTTTTTAAAGTTTCCCCACCATATCAGCCGGCACAACCCATTTATCAAAATCTTCAGCAGTTACATAACCAAGTTTTACAGCCATCTCTTTTAAAGTTGTTCCTTCCTTGTGTGCCGTTTGCGCTATCTCCGCAGCTTTGTAATAACCAATTTTTGTATTAAGAGCTGTTACAAGCATCAACGAATTATCTACATGCTTTTTTATATTTGCTTCAATAGGAGCCAAGCCTACAGCACATTTATCATTAAAAGAAACACAACCATCACCAATTAATCTGGCACTGTGTAAAAAATTATAAATCATAACCGTTTTAAAAACATTCAACTCAAAATGCCCATTACTACCACCAATGCCAATCGTAACATCGTTGCCCATTACCTGTGCAGCAATCATTGTTAGCGCCTCGCATTGTGTAGGGTTTACTTTGCCCGGCATAATAGATGAACCGGGTTCATTATCAGGAATAAATATTTCACCAATGCCACTTCTTGGTCCGCTGGATAACATTCTGATATCATTTGCAATTTTCATTAAACTAACTGCCACCATTTTTAGTGCACCATGCATTTCTACAATTGCATCATGCGCAGCCAATGCTTCAAATTTATTTTCAGCAGTTACAAAAGGCAAACCGGTAAGTGTTGCAATATGTGCCGCAACATTTTCAGAGTAACCCTCAGGCGTGTTAATTCCCGTACCAACAGCTGTGCCGCCCAAAGCAAGTTCGCATAAATGTGGCAACGCATTGTTAATGGCTCTTAACCCATGATCTAGTTGAGAAACATAACCACTAAACTCTTGCCCAACTGTAAGCGGTGTAGCGTCCATAAAATGAGTACGACCAATTTTTACCACATGCATATATTCTTTCGATTTTGCATGAAGGGTATCTCTTAATTTTTTTATCCCTGGAATTGTTACATCGTTCAATATTTTATAAGCAGCAATATGCATGGCCGTAGGAAAAGTATCGTTGCTGCTCTGGCTTTTATTTACATCATCATTCGGATGAAGAAATTTTTCCTTATCATCGAGTTTGCCACCATTTAAAACATGCCCACGGTACGCCACCACTTCATTTACATTCATATTGCTTTGAGTACCGCTACCGGTTTGCCATACCACCAAAGGGAAATAATCATCCAGTTTTCCTTCCAGTATTTCATCACAAACTTTACCAATTAAGTCACTTTTTTCAGTAGATAAAACGCCCGCATCTTTATTGGTAAGTGCTGCTGCTTTTTTTAAATATGCAAATGCCTTTATAATTTCTTTGGGCATTTTATTTATATCCTGTGCTATTTTAAAATTGTCTATGCTGCGTTGTGTTTGTGCGCCAAAATATGCATCTGCAGGCACTTTTACTTCGCCCATGGTATCTTTTTCTATTCTGTATTCCATTGTATAAAAATTGAGTTTTTAAAGATGCGCAAATATACAAACCATTGTAAGATGAAATGAGCATTTCGATTTTACATTTTATTTGGTTAATGATAAAACAAATACACAGCAGTAAAATTTCTCTTTCAACATTCTTTATTATGTTGCATGTAAAATAAAGAGATGATTAAATTTTTATCGGTTATTATTTTATTTTCTTTCTCTCTTGCTTCCTGCAGTTCTTCTAAAAAAGCTACTAAAAATTCTTCGGTAGATGGTAACAAAACTTCTGGCGGCGTACCCATTCGCTCCGCTACTAAACGTGCAAAAACATTTACAAGTCTACTTAATATTGACAGGAAAGAGTTTGTAACCTATGCAAAAACATTACTAGGAACGCCTTACAAATATGGCTCTGTTGTACCTGCAAATGGGTTGGATTGTTCAGGATTTATTACCGTTGTATTTAATCATTTTAATGTGAAAGCACCTAGATCATCTGTAAACTTTACTGATGAAGGAACGGAGATAGATATAGCGAAGGCAAAGCCCGGAGATATAATTTTGTTTACAGGTTCAGACAATGCAAGTAGGATTGTTGGTCACATGGGCATTATTACAGCAGGTGGAGATGTACCACAATTTATTCATTCAGTCTCCGGTAAAAATGTTGGCGTTATTATCAATAATTTTTCAGGTTATTATAAAACCCATTTTGTAAAAGTGATTAGGATATTAGCTATTTAAATAAGAAAGTAAAATGCGTAATTGTGCTTCTTGCTATTTTTTCCGGTAAGTTGTAATGCCGCCATCAGAAATGCAATTTGAAGAGCTCACAATTAATTTATTATTTTCTATCGAGATGAAACCTTCAAAAAAATAAGGATCTGTAGTCTTAAAAAATAGTCTTTGTTCTTCTCCAAAGCAATCTCTTTTCTGGTCCAAGCTATAGGTGCTTCTTAAAATTAAAGTATCAAAATTTCTTCTTTCAAAAGTTCTATCACTACCGATAAAAATGATTCTTCCATTGCCTGGTGGAAGTGGTAATGTAGGGCCAAATCCTATAAAACTTTCATATTTCCAGATACCTTCAATAGCTTTAACTGTTGGAGATATAGATTCTTTTTTACAGGAAAAAAACAATATTGAAAGCAATAAAATTAAATATATCTTTTTCATATAAATTTTGACCTTGTAAAAATGGTTTTAGCTGCATGCTTTTAATGTTATCTTTTACTTCCCCACAAAAACCGCCTTCCTCTTTTCCAAAAATGCCGTAGTTCCTTCTTTCATATCTTCTGTGCCAAAGCATTCTCCAAAGGCTTCCACCTCTTTATCATAGCCACTTTTGCCGTTTGTGTAGGTACTGTCATTTAGTACAGCAATATTTACGCACTCAATTATTTTACCTACAGCTATCGGAGCTTTTGCTTGTATCAATTGCAGTATTTCTTTTGTTCTCGCAATTAAATTGTCAGCAGTAGTTACATAATTCACAAGTCCTAATCTTAATGCTTCTGTAGCATCAATAAGAGAGCCTGTCATTTGCAGCTCCATACTTTTTCCTTTTCCTACTAATTGTGTAAGCCTTTGTGTGCCTCCGTAGCCGGGTATTAAGCCAAGATTAACTTCAGGCTGACCGAACTTTGCATTGTCACTACAGAGCCTAAAATGGCAAGCCATTGCCAACTCACAACCACCACCAAGTGCAAAACCATTTACTGCTGCAATAATTGGCTTGTGGCTGTTTTCAATTTTAAAAAATACATGTTGCCCTCGTTTAGATAATGCCATTGCCTCCACTAAATTCAATCCACCAAACTCACTAATATCTGCACCCGCTACAAAAGCCTTTGGGCCGCTGCCGGTAATTATAGTCGTTTTTATTTCGTCGTTGTTTAATACTTCACTCATGGCATCGTCCAAATCAGTAAACACATCTTTGTTTAAAGCATTTAATTTTTCAGGACGATTAACTGTGATAATTGCAGTGCCATTTTCAATGTCAAAAAGTAGCGTATCAAAATTCATATTTTCATATTTTATGTTTCGAAGATAAGTCATTTAGTAATTAAGATTTTAGAGCTTGAAGCAGACTGCAACTCTAACAATATTCGTAGCGAAACGCTATCCAAGCTTTTCTCTGCGGTGAAAAATATAACTTTACCGCATGACCTTGCTTAACATTATTACTTACACTGGTACATTTGTATTTGCAGTTACCGGTGCTTTAAAAGCTCGAAAATTTAACATGGATATTTTCGGTGGTCTTGTGGTTGCATTTGCTACAGCCTACGGTGGCGGTACTATCAGAGATTTATTGATTGGAGTAAAACCTGTAAACTGGATAAATGATTATTTTGCACTTGGGCTTGTTTTCGCAGGAGTCATTATTACTTTTTTGGTAAAAGAAGGCGTAAATAAATTTAGCAAAACAATCTTTTTTACTGATGCACTTGGTATAGGATTGTTTACAGCAGCAGGTATTGAAATTGCACAACGCAATGGTGTAAACGATGCTTACGCACTTATAATGGGCGTAATCTCAGCTACATTTGGTGGACTTATAGCTGATATATTTTGCAATGATGTGCCTAATCTTTTTAAAAAGGGCGAATTGTATGCAACTGCTTGTGCAATTGGTGGTGGCGTTTATTTATTGTTGGAGAATACTAATATTGGTAACAACCTAAACCTCGTTATTTGTGTATTACTCGTATTGATTATCCGAATTTATTCTAAAAGAAACCGGCTGGAGTTACCGAATATTTGATTTGGGGAATGACGAACTATAAACGATGAGTGATAAATAATGAAGTCTTTGAATCTTTTGTCTTACATCTTGAACTAATTAGGGGCTATAAACTACAAACAATAATGAAACATTTGTTCCTGCTGTCTGTAGTAGTTATGCACGCAGTCAATTTTATAGGTTGAAGTTTATTTGTGCATAAGCTACTACTGCCCATCAGGCAGCCTTTTATCATTTTTTCTTTAATCAACAATTGTCAGACAGTGTCTCATAAACAAAATGTTTTCTTATGGTAAGTTTTTTAGGAGAAGGATTTAAAAAATCTTTGTTATTCGTTTTTTGCAAAGCTGCTAAGGCTTTAAGCCTTTCTCATGGGGACAGTTCATAAAAATATTGTAGAAAATAAAGTTCCTGGTCCTCAAAAAATTTAAATTTTTTTATCACCCGTTCCACAAAATACTTTTAAAAGTATAATCAATCTTTGCTTTTATCTCCAAGGTTTCCCTCCCCTCCGGGGAGGATAGGAGGGGCTCCTAAAACTCTCTGTTTTCTGCAACCCAGCCTTTTATATAATCTGATATTTCGCCAAAAGTGGTACCCGGTGGAAATAATTTTCCTGTACCCATTTCATTTAAAGTCTTCATATCATCTTCAGGAATTATTCCCCCGCCTGTCAGCAATACATCATTCATGCCTTTCTCTTTTAACAAGGCCATTATTTTTGGAAAAACCGTCATGTGTGCGCCGCTTAAAATACTTACCCCAATTGCATCTACATCTTCCTGCAAGGCTGCATTTACAACCATTTCAGGAGTTTGTCGCAGGCCGGTATAAATTACTTCCATGCCTGCATCTCGCAATGCAGTCGCAATAACTTTCGCACCACGGTCGTGCCCATCTAAACCAACTTTTGCTACTAATACCCTTACAGGTCTGTTTAATATTTTACTCACGCCAGGTTTTTTATATGTTGTAAAAGTAATTCAAATTAAGGTTTTCTCTTTTAACAAATCTGTTTTTTACAGTTGGGTTACTTTTTTTGCTAAATGTGTATTGTAAAGCAAGACGTCTGAATTATCTTTCACCTTATTTAATTAAAAAACTAATGAGAAATAATATATTGCTCGCAGGCGTAGTATGCATTTTTTTAAGTTGTAACCAAATGCAAAAAGAGAAG
>JBBRPX010000019.1:0-28050 GCA_038227505.1 Chitinophagales bacterium | reverse complement strand
GTGTCACATATTGTTTTATTACACCATCGTTTTCCATCCGCTTTATTCGCTCGTGTACAGGTGTTGTGCTAAGGTGTATTTTTTCGGAAATTTCTTTCACCGTTATCCTTGCATTTTGTTGCAATAATGCTAAAATAGAAATGTCTTTAGCGTCAAGTGATAAATTTATTGTAGCTGTTTGTTCTTTAACCGAATCTTTTGCCATAGTAAAATGTATATTTATTCTAAATTGATAGTCTAATTTACACCTTTATCCCAAACATTTAATTTAACACAGAATATTTTTCTACATTATTTACATTCGTAACTGAAAAGGTGTACGAGTTACGGGTTGGGAGTTACTGGTTCTAAAAACTCGCAACCCGCAACTACCAAACTCGGAACCTGATAAAAAATAAACGAAAAAAAATTAAACTTCTCACATGGAAACAACAATTTTTACCGGAATAGATTTCAGCCTTAAAAACAAGGTTGCAGATATTAGCCTTGCAGCTTGGGGCCGCAAAGAAATTATGCTTGCCGAAGCAGAAATGCCTGGACTTATGAGTCTACGTGAAGAATTTGGCGACAGCAAACCACTTGCGGGCGCACGCATTGCAGGTTGCTTACACATGACCATTCAAACTGCCGTGTTAATTGAAACATTAGCTGCTTTAGGTGCAGAAGTAAAATGGAGCTCCTGCAACATTTTTTCTACGCAAGACCAAGCCGCTGCTGCCATTGCTGATGCCGGCTTCGGCGTATTTGCATGGAAAGGACAAACACAGGAAGAAAGCGATTGGTGCATAGAGCAAACTTTGTTCTTCGGCAGCGAAGACAAACCATTAAATATGATCTTAGATGATGGTGGTGATTTAACCAACATGGTTTTTGATAAATATCCTGAATTGGTTAGCGGCATTAAAGGATTAAGCGAAGAAACAACTACAGGTGTACACCGTTTATACGAGCGTATGGCAGCAGGTACTTTGCCTATTCCGGCTATCAACATCAATGACTCAGTTACCAAATCTAAATTTGATAACAAGTATGGTTGTCAGGAATCTTTGGTAGATTCTATCCGCAGAGCAACTGACGTTATGATGGCAGGAAAGGTAGCAGTAGTGGGCGGTTACGGCGATGTAGGAAAAGGAAGTGCATTAAGTTTACGTGGTGCAGGAGCAAGAGTTATTGTAACAGAAATAGATCCTATCTGCGCATTACAGGCAGCAATGGACGGCTTTGAAGTAAAGAAAATGATTGATGCCGTGCAGGAAGCTGACATCATCGTTACCGCATCTGGCTGTAGAGATTTGATTACTGAAAATCATTTCCGCCACATGAAGGATAAAGCAATTGTTTGTAACATTGGTCACTTCGATATTGAGATTGACATGGCTTGGTTAAATGCAAACTACGGCGCAAGCAAAAACACCATCAAACCACAGGTTGATTTATATACCATCGAAGGTAAAGACATCATCGTATTGGCAGAAGGTCGTTTGGTAAATCTTGGTTGTGCTACAGGCCACCCAAGTTTTGTAATGAGTAATTCATTCACCAACCAAACCCTTGCTCAGCTTGAGCTTTGGCAGAACAGCGCTAACTACGAAAACAAAGTTTATGTGTTACCTAAACACCTGGATGAAAAAGTAGCACGCCTTCACCTTGCAAAAATAAATGTTGTCTTAGATGAATTAACAACTGCACAATCTGCTTACTTGGGAATTCCAAAAGAAGGACCATTTAAGACAGAAATGTATAGATACTAGGAGTTAGTCTATCGACCACAGACGATGGACCACAGACAATAGTAAAAGCCCGGTCATTTTGATCGGGCTTTTTGTATTCTTCCTTATTCATCATTATTAAATCATCGCTAATAACTCATAACGCCTAATTCATCACTCATAATTCATCACTCGTAATTCAACATTCGTAATTTGATTTGGGGCTTTGACCATAATAACCCTTCTCAACATTTGTCCGGCATGCTACGGCTACGGTATTCGTTGCGCAGCTTCCCGCCTGAGGCGTAGGCTGCTCCACTCACACTCCCCTTCGCATTACCGCAGCCCTCGGTCGGAAGAATGGAAATTTGGCTTTTATTGGCGGGGAGATTGGTGGCGCATTTGCTCAGTATAAAGCTTTTAATAAAATTTAGTAATTTTAATAAAATTTATAAAAATGAAAGCAACATATAATCTATCAAAATCAGAGTTAAATAGTGACTTCATTGAATCAATCAAAAATACTTTTAAATCAGAAAGAATATCAATTTCTATTGAAGAAGAAATTGATGAAACGGAGAGAATTTATCTCAATAAACAACTGCATGAAAAAATACTTAAAGCCTCAGAAGATCTGAAGGATGCGAAAAACATTGTTCGTTTTGAAGGAAATGAATTCATTGAAAAATTTGGTTCATAATGCGTACAATAGAATTTTACAATGAAGCATTTAAAGAATTTACAGAATGGGCATCTGTTGATAAAACATTATTCAAGCGCCTAGTAAGACTAATTGAAGAAACAAAAAGAGAACCTTTCGGTGGCATTGGGAAACCTGAACCGTTAAAAGGAAATCTTACAGGTAAATGGTCAAAGAGAATTAATGAGGAGCATAGATTAATTTATGAAGTAAAAGAAAACGCTATTCTAATTTTCTCCTGCAAAGATCATTATTGAACCCCAAATCTAATTTCAGATCAACATTGCAACGATCCAACTAAATATAATTTAATTTCCCGCCTGCGGCGAAGGCTGCTCCACTCACACTCCCCTTCGCATTACCGCAGCCCGTGGGCGGAAGAATATGAATTTAGCTTTTATTGAAGAGTAGATAGATTGGATATTTCTGAAGATAGTAGCGTATGGTTCATGGTGTGACCTAAACCGAGGCGAACAACTAATTTTTTTCTGCATCTTTATTTTTGCCTGCTCTACGCATTATTTCAAGAAAAATGTCTGAGAAAATATCATCAACATTATCTATCGTTACTTCTGCTATTTCCATATTCATTTGGGGTGGTAAATCTTTAATAAATGTTAGGGAAACCCAAAGACTGCAAACGCCAGTACAATCCTCTATTTTACAATCGGCTATGTCTTCAAGTTCAAAACTAACTTCATCCAAATTTCCTTTTGTTGCAACAAGTTTTAAAAGTTCATCGTAATGTGCGCAATCTCTGTAACTCATAGTAATACACTTTTGTTTTTTTAAACTTTTAATTAGCTAGACTTGTTTAATTTAATATGACTTTTTTTTAATAAAATTTAGTAATCTTATCATAAATAATTACTTCTCCTGCGTATATTCTAAAATGCTCAGAGCCACATAAAGACCCGGTAAGTTCTTTATAGAGGCAGTAGCTAACTTCCTTTAAAAGTTGTTGCGAGCCTGTATGCTTTACCATTAGCATTTCATTTTTTAAAAGTTGTAAAATATTATTGTGTGAAAATAGCATAATCGAAAAGGCTGAGTCTTTTTCAAGCAACCCTCTTGCAAGTTTATAAAAGAAACCAAATTTATTATTGCCATTCAATATGAGCTTCTCATAATTGTAACACCTTTCACCGGCTTCAATGCTTTCTATAATTACTGCATTTCCATTTATGTATTTTACGTTTTCAATTTCTTCGTTCCTTCTTTCCAAATATTTTATAAGCCAATTCGCATCCACCCCAAGTTCATAGCTGTTCATCGTTTTAAATGAATAAAAATCATTTGCATTTGTAGGTGAGTCCAAAGGCTGCTGTAACAATGGAGTTTGAAATTTTCCCATGCCTAAGTTTGGTAAAGAATCACTTTTGAGAGGATCTATGTTGGGAATAATTTGAACTGATTGCATAACGTGATTAAACTATTTAAAATAAGAATAATTCATTTTTTGCCCTTGTAACCGCAGTGTAAGCCCACCTTGCATCAGGGATTTTAAAGTTGTTTAAAAATACTTTATCCCATTCGCCACCTTGTGCAATGTTGCAGGTTATGCAATAACCGTAAGTTGCCCTTAAAGCACCTAAATATCTATCATCTTCTACATTACCTGTTTCTCTGTAGGTTTTATTAACTCTATGCCGCTCAGCATATAAAATATTTTCTTTTATAAATCCCAATGAACTAACACCTTGGATAACGGTATCCATTAACAAATAATCCATCACTTCTATTTCTTTATTGGCATTATTTTTTACCCGAATTTTTACAGGTAAAAAATGTAACCCTCCAATAATTTCTTTTTGGTCATGGTACACTTCTTTAATAATGGCCGTATCACCATTATGAAGTGCGATCCCATTGCGATGCCAGTTGCGCCTTATTACTATTACATCGTTGTGCATTAACAGTGGGGCGCTGGAGCCGAATTGATTCTTACGCACAGCTTTATTAAAATAGCTGCATTGCTTATTACTTTTTGCAATGGCGATAACCTTACTCGGCCCAAATTCTTGTAAGTCATTTATGTATTTTGGAATGGCGTTAAAAATATTCTTCAATGAAGGCGCCTTAATTGTTGGAATTTCCAATTCGTTTTCAATACTGTTTCTGATTTCTGTGGCTGTCTCTAAAATGTATGAATCTTTGCCTTGTCTTTTTACTTCAGTTAAGTGAAATTCTGATCCTTTCCAAACGTATTTGTCTTTTAAATATTGAGGATATAAAGCGTTTGAATGGTTTTCGCCAACCGGTGATAATTGATAGCGATCTCCTATAAAAATTACTTTGTTTTTTACGTTACCACTTTTTACAAAATGCGTAATGGTATTTAAAATGGTGTAATCGCATAGAAAAAGTTGGTCTTTATTATTTGGAATAACCTTACTATTTACCATACTTGCTTCATCAATTATAAAAATACTATAATCTTCTACTTTATCTTTCTTGGGTGTAAATTTTACAACAGCATCATCTTTTTTACTGCTTACACTAAATAGCATACTATGCAGTGTAGTGGCAATACTATCTGACTTTGCAGAAATTAGCCTTGCCGCTCTGCCGGTAGGCGCAGCTATTTGAACCCTTATTTTTTCTTGCGATGCATATTTTACAACAGCATTCATTATACTACTTTTACCTGTACCTGCACTCCCACACACTACCATAAAATCATCTGTACAACTAGGAGCAACAAAACTCTGCAAGGCATTCAGCACCGCAACTTGCTCAGTTGTAGGTGCATCAAACTGTACAAAATCTACCATTGTTTTTGCTCGGAGTGGTACTGTTGTGATGGCTTGCATTGTTTAGTTTTTTTTTATTTGTAAATGTGCGTGTATTAGGTGCAATGTAACTGTATGTTGAAATTTGAGCTCTATATTATCACTTTGATCTCCTTTTTTTTAATTTTCAATATATACACATCTGACTGGTTTCTTTGAATATTTAAAAGTCGCCACCCTTTTCACCAGGTTCTATAAAATGAAAGCTCGTTGCAGATTTCGGTAGCCCGCTGAAAATCAGAGAAAATTTTGTAACTCTTTTGCGGAATACTATTTCTTTATTTACTTCTGCATTTGTTGAATGAATCAATAGTGATTTAGATGAACTGCAGTTTGGAAGTAGAAATACCCTGCGATCAATCCTGAAACTACAAGCGCCTAATAAAAAACAATCGGCATTACAAACATGATAATTGATATGAACCAAGACCTGTCCCTCTTCCATAGGGCTATTAAGCAATTCCTCATCAATTACATGCCCGCCTCTTGATTGGTTAAACTGCGAGAAGTTTAATTTTATTTGAGAGGTGCGGTACTGGGTTTTGTATGCTTGCATTTTTTACATTTTTGTTATTAAATGTAAAAATGCAGGGGTTGGGTGCAGGATAATTGCATGTTGGGAAAATATTGGGCTTTAAGAAAACTAAATTTTGGGTATAATTTCAAATAAACGATTTGTAAATTCTTCGCTTTTCCACTTCATTTTTGTAATTCCAAAAGTTTCAGGAGTGCCGTCTATTTTTTGTTTGTACATCTTCAAGTGAGAAATAAAATTTGCATAATTAATTTTTATTCTACTCACATCATTTTGAACTCCTAAGAAGTTCTGCGAAAAATGGGTTTCTTTTTCTTCAAAAGGGTGTCCAAAATTCATGGTTGTATAGTTCGTATATATTTGCCTGTCTCTGATTACTGTTTTATTGGAGGTTAAAATTATTTCGACTTGTATGTTTGGATCAATTTCCTGAATTTGTTTAAAGACATTTGTTACAAGCGTAGCATTAGAACTATGACTAAATATACTTACTTGAAATTTTATTTCTGAAAGTTTAGCTTTGAAAAGTTTTATGAAATTAATGAGATGTGGTAGTTTGGCGGGGTCCTCAAAAAGATAATTATCAGCTATTATCATCGCATTGGTGGGTGCTACAAAATCTTTTAATGCATTAATATCGCCTTTAAATTTTAAGTCAGCAACTGTACAATTTTCATAAAAATTCGCAGAATCAAAATTTTCATCCTTATACACAATCCCATATCCTGGTGCATTCAGAGTGTAATTAATATTTTTCGTAAAATAAAAGCCACTATAATCATTGATAGTATTAAAATTAACTTCAGCATGAATTTTAGAAGTAGGGGATTTTAAAGCTGTAAATAGAACAAGTTCTTTAATAGTCTTATAGTCCTTATCCCCAATTCTATTTTTAAAATTTGCGGTTAGTTTCTCATATTTTATATCTGTATTAATGTTTAAGGAAAGCAATAAATTATAAATTGATTTTAAATTTTGAGCTTTATTATTTGTGAATGTATCATGCGGAAGGGAAGCTCGAAGTTTCTCTAATACATCAAAATAATCATCTTCAATATAAACATTCATATTAATTACTTTGATGTGTTTTTAATAAAAATAATTCTAAAGCAATATTATCTGCCTCATCAAAAAATCCTGTGCCAAAATTTCTTGTTAGAGAACCATCTTCTCTGATATTTATAGGGAAAGTTTGAGTTTCACCCGCAGGTATTTTATCCGGATGATAGAAATAATGAATTTTTGTGGCATTTGGTGATATTTCTCCTTTTGCTGTTAGGTATTGCAGTTTTCTAATTAAATATTCACTGTGCGTTTCAATAATAAAATGAATATTAAATTTTTTAGAAAGGTTCATAAACATATCTGCCAATTTGCTTTGTAAAGCAGGATGTAAATTTGATTCGGGTTCTTCAATAATTATAGTGGTAGGGTAGTACTCATCATCTGCAAATTTTTCTGGTCCATTACCAATATCATAATAATTTTTTCGTTTTACCACAGGTCTTATTAAAATAATTATAGGCAACAATTTTACAATACCATAACCTAATTCTTTTAAGTTTATAGTTTTGCCATTTGTTTTTAAAATTATTTTATAAGTTTTTTGTTCATTATCTAATTCAATTGAGATATCGTCAGCTATATCAAGATCCTTCAAAATATCTATAATTAAACCTCTTTGATCTTTATTTTTATTAAAGTTTTTAAAAATATTTAATTCTTCAGCGGAATTTATATTAAAAAATAAATCTGATGATGTTCTCTCATTTGAAATAAAAATGATATTGCTAAAGCTAGGTAGTGGCTTCAATATTGGAGTGAAAATATTTTGTAGAAACTCCCTGTGAAAGCTATACTCCATTCGAGAATAAACTTTTACATCGTCAATAGATTTAATATTCACTTCTTCTATACTATTATTTAAAAGAATATTTAGAAAAGGAATCAATAAGTTGCTGACGAAGCCTTCATCAATAGGTCGTGTAAGATGTTTTTTTAAAATAGTAAGTGTGGTTTTTTTATCGAATTCCTTCTTTTTGATTTCTGCCTTTAAAAAATTGAAAAGGGTGTATAATGAAAATCCGTAAATGGCAGGGTTTTTAATGTCGAGAATATGCTTGCCTTTTACAATATAGCCGTTAAAAAAACTTACGAAACTAGTATTGAATCTGAATTCTTCAAAATTATAAATTTCATGTCCATCAGAAGTAACTTCATCTTCTTGAAGAAAAAAATAGTTAGTCCATTTTATAGCACTTAATAAGCCAAAGACAGAATTGGTAAATTCAATTTCATTATCTCCATCATTGTCTGAGGAATAATATGCCCTCATTTTATCTTTAAAAGAAAATATATCCTTAGAATTATTTTCTAACCATTGGTCAATAAATGAGAGTTCATTTTCAAATTTCCCATTACGTTTATAAGTTATTCTTTTATCGTAATCGCCATCAAAGCTCCCCAAATTGTATTCAAACATATCAAATGCATGATTTAATAAATTGATCCCTATCATTTTATTATTATTTTCTAAATATGGGCCAATTTGGTAAGTAAGTTTTTTTTCACTAAAGTAATTATCAATTTTTTCTCTAATTTTTTTACTATCCAAAATATTAAGTTCAACTTCAAACAGCTGTTTTTGTTGATATATTTTAAAAAAATATGCCGATTTAGCCTGAAAAATAAAGAATAATATCTTTACATCAATTTCTACTTCTACTTTTTCAAACTCACCGATTGATATAGAAATAATTTCTTTTTGCAAGGTGTCATCAATTGCAAGTTGCTTCTGATTATGTAATGATTTTTCTATAAATAGCGTTAGGGGTGTTTCTTTTACTACGTCAATAAAAACACTTAGACTTTTAAATTCTATATGATCTTCAACTTTATAATTAAATTTTATGAGTAACCGTATATCATCACCAAACTCTTTTAAATATTGATAATGATAAAAACTAGAGGCCTTAATTTTTGAATTATTGTTTAAAACATTCCTAGTATTTAATAAAGGGCTTGTCTTAAAATCAAAGTTTTTATTTTGGGTAAATAATTTTTCTAAATCACCAACTTTATATTGGTATTCATTCTTATCAGCATTACCATAAGTTTCATGTAAAAATTTTAATGCTTTTATTAAACTACTTTTTCCGCTACTGTTTGCTCCTGTTAATAAAGTAATAGGGGCAAAATCAAAATATTGCGCTTTTTCAAATATTCTATAATTTTCTACTCCAATACCTTTTAAATGTTCTTCCATGTTTTTTATATTATTTGCAAACTAATTATTTGTAGATGCAACCTATCTGCATATTGCAATAAATTGCAAGTAAATATAATTACATGTCTGCGAATAAATTACAAAAAGAAAGATATTACTTATTAGATGCTTGTTTTAGAAATAATATGAAGAAGTGGACCCTTGAGGCACTGCTTAATGCAGTTAACAATTGGTTATTGCAAAATAATAAGCAAGGTATTAGTAAGCGAACTTTACAAGATGATATCAGGTATTTAATAGAAGTTGAAGATGCACCTGTTGAAAAATATAAAATTGAAAAAAGTAATTATTTTAAATACAGCAATCCAAATTTTTCTATTAAAGAAAAGCAACTTAGTAAACCAGATCAAAATAACATAAGAAAGGCTGTAAATATTTTAAGACAATTAAAGGGTTTGGGTATCGCAGATGAGCTAGCAGAAACCATACAAAAGCTAGAACAAAAAGTGGAATTAGATACTGAGCTTTCATCTAACAACCTGCAATTTGAACAAAACTTACATTATACCGGCAAGGAGTGGTTTTCAGATATGTATGAATTTTTGCTACACAAAAAAGTAATGAAACTTACTTACCGCCCTTTTAACCTTACTGAAAATATAATTTTACAAATACACCCGTATTTATTAAAACAATACAACCAACGGTGGTTTTTAATTGGTTGGTGTGAGGAATACAAAAATTTGGGTACTTATGCACTCGATAGAATTTTTGATACCAAAGTAAGTAATTTATCTTTCTTTGAAGAGCCATCATTTGAGCCTGAAATGTATGATAAGTATTTACTCGGTGTTTCTATACCACCAAATGCCAAACCCGAAATTCTGGAACTAATATTTTCAGCAGCACGATCAAACTATTTTCAAACTAAACCTTTTGGAAAAATAGACAAGATAGAATTAATGGATAATGGATTTGTAAGATACACGCTTAAAATGATTATTAATCGAGAGTTAGAGGCTGCTATTATGCAATACGGTAGTGACTTAACAGTCATAAAGCCACTTAATTTAAGAACCAAAATAATTTCTACTTTAACGGATGGGCTAAAAAATTATAAGAAGAAATATTAAGTCATTAAAAAACTCTACTTCGCAGCAACGTCTCGACCCTTGTCGGACGTTGCGTTCATTAATATTTATTGAACATGCATTCCTAAGCCAATTACAATTTTACAACTTGACCACTTTCAAACTAAAACCCACACACCACCGTATCTTGTATAAAATATCTTTATGCGAAAATATTTGAGCGTTCTGTTTCTAAAATCAATCAGCTTTGCATGTGTTGCAGTGCTTTCTTTTGCAACATTGCAAGCTCAGTCAGCTAAAGACACCACAGATAAAATTGAAAAAATTTTTGCAAAGTATAAACCACAAAACCCTGGTGCACAATTAACCGTAAGCAAAAATGGTGTTGTTCTATTTTCAAAAGCATGGGGCATGGCTAACCTGGAAAACAACATTCCAATGAGCATGAATAATGTAACCGAAGCAGGCTCAGTTTCTAAACAATTTACTGCCGCCGCAATATTGATGCTGGAAGCGCAGGGAAAACTTTCGCTTGACGATGATATAAGAAAATACATTCCGGAAATATCGAATTATGGCACCCCAATAAAGATTAGCCACTTAATGCATCATAGTAGTGGTTTGAGAGATTGGGGCAGCATTGCAGAACTTGCAGGATGGCCAAGAACAACGAAAACCTATCACAATGAAGATGCGCTTGAGATTATTGCAAGACAAAAAACTTTGAACAATAAACCCGGAGATGAATTTGGTTACAGCAATTCTAATTACAATCTGCAGGCACTTATCGTGCAACGTGTAAGCGGAATGAGTCTTGCAGATTTTTCGACAAAATATATTTTTAACCCTGCAGGAATGACCCGCACAGAATGGCGGGATGACGACTTCAGAAAAATTGTACCCAACCGAGCCATTGCATACGAAAAGAAAGACGGTGTCTATTTAACTGATATGCCTAATGAATATGTTTACGGTCACGGAGGTTTACTAACTAACACAGAAGATCTTTGCAAATGGGTTGATTTTTATTCGTCGGCAAAAATTGGTGGTCCATCGTTCTTAAAAAGGCAAATTGAAACAAGTAATTTTAATGACGGCAGTAAAAATGTATATGCAGCAGGTATAAGAATATTGAAAGCAAAAGGTTATGATGTATACCGGCACAATGGTGCCACGGCAAGTTATAGAGCTTCGTTAGAATATTTTCCGGAAGTTGGACTCACAATTGCCGGGCTCAGTAATACTGCTGAATTTGATTCCTCGTACGATGCGTTCAGTCAGCTGGAAGATATTTTTCTGCCTGCAAAAAACCCTAATGCAAAACCTGCTGAACTGAAATTAGATACTGTAAAATTATCCATGTTTACAGGCGCATACAAAAGTGTCGTTGCCGGCGAAGGACTAAAAATATCTTTAGAAAAAGGCAGACTGTATGCGAATAATTTTCCACTGGCTCCTATAACAGAAAATATTTTTCGCTATGGTATAGATGCAATATTGTTGGACAAACCGGGCCTTATAAGATTGGTGAATTCTGATAGAGATACATTAATTTATTTACCTGCAGCAAAAGTAAATTTTACCACTACGCCACTGCAGCAGTATGTAGCCACTTATCATTCCGATGAAACAACATCTGATTTAAAAATTGTGTTGGAAAATGGCAGACTAAGGCTCTACATGCATCCATACAAATTCTATGAACTCACACCGGTTTATCAAGACGGATTTACTATTGAAGGTTTGGGCGGTACTGTATTTTTTGAAGGAAAGAAAGCCGGAAAATTTACTACCATGAAGGCAAGTATCTCCCGTGCACGCAATGTTGCATTTACAAGAATAAAGTAGGCAACGACTTAATACAATTTATAATTTGGAACGTATGTTATGCATATGATATTAAGCAATACAAATTCATCTGGCGTTTCCCTGTGCATCAAACTCTAGTAGAATTATAATGCTTTTTTGTGAATAAACATTTATACAAATAACTGGTTAACCCAAAATATTAAGAACAAAAAATGCATACCCTATATTTCAAAATATAAGATATGCGTTGTGTCCTAAACTGTAGAAAAAACTAAAGATGTAATGTCACTGTTGCAATTTCAGTTTCCCTGTTTTTTTGCACCTGAATATTGTTTATGGTCGTATCATTATAACCTGCAGGACCTTTAAATTTTAAACTGTAAGTTCCGGGTCTTAAACCACGTATTTTATACTTGCCATCACTCTCAGGTATAGCTGTTGCTGAGTCAGTGCCATTGCGTGCTGTTACAAACGCCCTTGCTGCATTCGGTAAAACTCTACCTTTTATTTCTCCATAATTTTTTTTACCAAAAGGCTTAAGCACAGGCTTTAAATAATATTGTCCGTTTATCAGTTTTATAGATTCACATACATTAAAATCAAGCCATAACGAAGTCTGCGTGGCATTATCATCATCTTCATCTTCTTTATGAATTTTTATGTAAACATATTTATTTGAACCCGCTAATATGTTGAGTGGGTTAGAAACTCCGTTGACTACTACACGATTATTAGTACCAAGAGTAATTCTAATTTTTCTTATTGAACTGGCGGGTATATTAGCAGTTCCTAAAAGTGTATCAATACCATTTCTTAGTCTCAATATGTTGTAAACACCGGCATTTATTCTAAGTGTATCCCAACGACCGTATGAATCATTATGATGGTTATCGTCATCTCCGTCGTCATCATTATCTCCATGGTGATCGTCATCCATATGTTCTTTAGAAGTATCTATTTTAACTTCTACAAATTTTATATCTACAAAAACTGAATCATAATTACATGGATCATCAGTTAAGTAAACAGCAAGTTGTCTGGGGTTAGCTAAATTGTCAGGCGAAGAGGCTTCTTTTTGACAAGCTGTAAAAAAAATGGAAAGACTAAACAACAGCACTCCTACTGCAGAAAGAAATTTACTTCTTGTTTTCATGGTTTAATTTTTTAAGGTTTAATAATATAAAATAATTCTTGCCTTGCTATTCTGCGTTATTATTTTTAAAATTGTTATCTTATAAGAAGATCGCAAAATAAAAAAGTCATAAGTGTCTTTGATCTTGAAATATGATTTCAATGATAGACATGCACTTATTTAACAGTACACAGATTAACAAAAAAAGAAAAGTAAAATTTTAAATTATCGGGCTAATTTTTCAAAAACGATAATGACAAATACATTGCCATAAAATGTTAATTTTTATTAACGGCAAATTAATAAATGCATGAAAAAATAACGCAATTTTAAATTGATTGATTTTCAAGCAAATTGAAAAATATCCAACTATAAATTCTAAAGTTTTAGCAATTAATTAATTTTAATTTGCTTGGGTTGGATCCAATATTTCAAATTTTTTATAAAACTTTATCAAGAATAAAAATTAAAAATATATTAAAATTTTATTTTATTCCTGAACACTAATCAAATATCTCTTATAAAAAATCATCCATCAAATTCTTATAAAAACTTGCATTCTCTTCTTTTTATTCCTCTTTTTAAAATAAACATATTTAATATGCAGAATACTTTTATGTTCAATCAATTACTTTTGCAATATGACAAACCTTTCGGTAAACATAAACAAAATTGCTACGCTTCGCAACGCACGTGGCGGTAATAATCCTGATGTAATAAAGGCGGCGCTTGATATTGAGCGTTATGGAGCGCATGGTATTACTGTTCACCCAAGGCCCGATGAGCGCCACATTACTTATAAAGATGTATATGATTTAAAAAAAGTTTTAACAACTGAATTTAATATCGAAGGCAATCCTACAGAAGATGAATTTGTAAAAATGGTATTGGCAAATAAACCAACTCAGGTAACATTGGTACCAGATGCTCGTGGACAATTGACAAGTAACCATGGTTGGGATACGGTTGCAAACCTGCAATATTTAAAAGATGTTATTGCTCTCTTTAAAGCTGAAGGAATTAGAGTGTCTATTTTTGTAGATGCAAATGTAAAAATGATTGACGGGGCAAAAGAAACCGGAACAGACCGAATAGAATTGTACACGGAAAGCTACGCCAAGCATTTTACAGCAGGTAATAAAGTGTCGGCGATTAAGCCATTTATTGAAGCGGCAAAAAAAGCAACTGAATTGGGATTAGGCATAAACGCCGGGCACGACTTAGATCTACAAAACCTTCAATACTTCGCTCAAAATATTCCTGAATTATTGGAGGTTTCAATTGGGCATGCACTAATTAGCGATGCGCTTTATTTAGGTTTAGAAAATGCAGTTCAAATGTATAAAAGACAACTTGCTTGAGGTAAAATGTAAATCGTGAATTGTCATAAATAAAAAAGCAATTCTTAGTAAATTTTGTCATTCACACTACAGTGAAGAAGCAGAATGTCCCGTTCATAATTCATATACCACAATTCACATATCACGATTCACTATTTAATCACTTGGCTCAACTTATATTCCAACGCAGAGCCTCTTAAATTTTTTCCTATTAAATTTCCTTGTGGATCTATTAAAAAGTTTTGTGGAATACTTTGTATACCGAATTGTTGCGCTACAGCATTGCTCCAGAATTTAAGGTCACTTACTTGGGTCCAGGCAAGTCCATCAGCCGCAATGGCATCCAACCAAGGTTGCTTTGCTCTGTCTAACGAAACACCAAGAACAGTGAAATTTTTATCTTTAAATTTTACAAAAGTGTTCACCACGTTAGGATTTTCTGCTCGGCAAGGACCACACCAACTTGCCCAAAAATCTATCAATACATATTTACCTTTAAATGACTCCAACGAAATTTCTCTACCACTCGTATCTGCTTGCGAAAAATTTGCCAATGGCTTACCATAACCAGCTTGCTTATTTTGCTCTATTTGTTGAAACAAATATGCAGCAACAGGCGACGCTTTAACAGGAGTTGATAAACTATAATAAAGCGATTCCAATTTTTTATAATCTCCCGTAATTTGATTCTGTCTATAAATAGCTAAAGGAGAGATATAGGAATTTGTATGTTCGTTCACAAATTTTTCTATAGTTGCCGCAGCTTCATCCATGAATTTAGATTCAAACCTACCTTTACCCATCAACAAATCTTCGTAAGGTTTTGTGACATTTGTAAAAGCAACAAAATCAGTATTAGAAACTGAGCCTTTTATTTCAGCTTTTTCAAAAGCATCTTTTTTCGCAGTAATTAAAACCTCACTATTATCAATATAAACAGTTATAAAAGGAGGTTGTCCATTTACGCCGATTACTTTAAAGTCAGGTGAAGGAGCCTTCCCAGTAAAACTAAACTTACCTTTTTGTAAAATGGAATTTGACTCCTCAACACCAGTATTTCCATTCAACATTTTTAAAACTGTTCCATCGGAAAACCCTTCAATGGTACCATTAATTAAAAAACCGTCTTCAGCCTTCATTTGTTTCGGCGTTTTATCTACAACTATAGTTTTTTTTACCACTATTTTTTTTGAACTAACAGTTTTTTTGTTTTTCACCTGAGCATTTACAATAGCCGGCACTAAAAGAAATAAAAAGAAATACTTTTTCATTTAAAAAATTTAATGTGAATATAATTTATTCATCCAAATGATAAACCGCAACAATTGTTAAAACCAGTACTAACGGATCGTTTCAAGAAAATTCTTTGTAGCTTCTTTCACTTCATTATTTTCGCCCAGAGCTTTAATGTATGCACTCCCAATAATACCACCAGCGGCATAATTACAGGCATTTTCAAACGTTTGTTTATTGTTTATTCCAAACCCAATCATTAATGGATTTTTTAATTTCATAGCAGCAATTCTTTCAAAATAAACAGTTTTATCTTCCGTATTTAAATTGTTTCCTGTAGTAGAAGAAGATGAAACTGCATAAAGAAACCCACTGCTTAAATTATCTGCTTTTTTTATTCTTTCTCCTGATGTTTGTGGTGTTATTAAAAAAATAAAACTCAACCCATTTTTCTTAAAAAATGGCGCATAAATTTCTTCATATTCATACATGGGCAAATCAGGTAAAATTATTCCTGATATACCTGCAGCACCAGCATCTTTACAAAATTTTTCTAACCCATATTGCAATACTGGATTTAGATATCCCATCATAATAAGTGGAACGGATATATCATTTTTTACTGCGTTAAGTTGCTCAAATAACAAATTAATTGTCATTCCATTTTCTATGGCAACCATATTACTTTGCTGTATAACTGGTCCATCAGCAATTGGGTCGCTGTATGGCATTCCAACTTCAATCATATCAGCGCCATTGTGCTGCAACGCTTTTAAAACTTCTGCTGTGCTGTCAAGTTTGGGGTACCCTGCTGTACAATAAACATTTAATAAATCTTTATTTTTTTGCTCAAAAAGCCGAGTAAGTTTATTGTTCATCTTTTGATATTATAATTCAGCTGTGAAAATTATTCTTTTCACAAATATTTCATGTAAGTGTCCAAATCCTTATCACCTCTCCCGCTTAAATTAATGACTACCACATCATCTTTTTTAAACTTCATTTCATTGAGCACTGCAAATGCATGGGCAGTTTCTAAAGCAGGAATAATACCTTCCGTTCTTGATAAATGAAATGCTGCCTTTAATGCATCGTCATCTGTAATACTTATAAACTCTGCACGCTTTGTTCTAAATAAATTGGCATGCATTGGTCCTATTCCAGGATAATCTAGTCCTGCTGAAATGCTATGAGGTTCTGTAACCTGACCATCTGCGGTTTGCATAAGCAAGCTTTTACTACCATGTAAAATACCTGTTGTACCAAGTGCAGTTGTTGCTGCACTCATACCAGTATCTACACCACAACCCGCAGCTTCTACGGCAATAATTTTTACTTTTTTATCTTCTAAAAAATGATAGAACGCACCCGCCGCATTGCTACCACCTCCCACACAGGCTATAACATAGTCAGGCAATTCAGATCCTGTCTGTTTCTTTAACTGCTTCTTTATCTCGCTGCTTATTACACTTTGAAATTTCGCTACCATATCTGGATAAGGATGCGGACCTACAACACTTCCAATAATATAATGAGTATCAGTTGGATTATTAATCCAGTCTCTGATAGCCTCGTTGGTAGCATCTTTCAGCGTTTTGCTTCCACTAGTTGCAGGAATAACTGTCGCACCGAGCATTTTCATTCTTGCTACATTTGGTGCCTGGCGTTCGATATCTTTTTCGCCCATGTAAACAATACACTCCAATCCTTTTAATGCACAAACTGTTGCTGTAGCAACACCATGTTGACCCGCACCTGTTTCAGCAATAATTCTGGTTTTACCCAACGCTATTGCAACAAGTACCTGCCCAATTGTGTTGTTGATTTTATGAGCGCCGGTATGGCAAAGATCTTCTCTCTTTAAATAAATATTTGTATTAAATTCTTTGCTTAAATTTTCAGCAAAATACAAAGCCGTTGGTCTGCCTGCATAGTCTTTTAAAAGACTATGAAATTCCTTTTTAAACTTTTTAGTTGAAGAAATTTTTAAATAATTCTTCTTTAATATTTCAATATTTGAATGCAGCATTTCAGGAATAAATGCACCGCCAAATTCTCCGTAGTAACCATGTTGGTCAGGCTCAGAAAATATTTTATCTCTTTTATTATGTTTCACTTTTTTAATATTTAAAAGTATAATTCTAATGAATATTTACCATTCATTTTCAAAATCATCTTAGCTAAATTCTTTTCCTTTACCTTCCCTCCGCAAGAATAGGATGGGCATTTTATTTCATATTTTTTACAAAACCCAACACAAGCGCCATATCTTTTACACCTGGTTCTTTTTCAAATTTGCTGTTCACATCAATCCCAAAAAAATCAGGATGCTTAAACTTCTTTACCATTGCTACATCATCAGGACCAATACCACCGCTTAAAAAAAATGGTTTTTCAATTTTTACATCTGCAAGTTTTTTCCAGTCGAACTTCTCTCCTGTTCCACCTTTGCTGCCCTTTACGGAAGTGTCAAATAAATAATAATCACAAACGTCATCGTATGGTGCAATCAATTTATCAATAGATCCGGTTTCTTTACCAATACTAAAAACTTTTATAACCTCTGTATCTTCTGATAATTCTTTACAAAGCGCCGGAGATTCGTTTCCATGAAGCTGGACCATATCGAGTTCAAATTTTTCCACCATTTCCATAATATCTTCATATTCTGAATCTACAAAAACGCCTACTTTTTTTATATCTAAATCCATTCCAATAAGGTCTTCATCAGCCATTTTTTCGCCTGCAAAACGAGGTGATCCTTCATGAAATATAAATCCTGCATAAGCAATATTTAACCCTTCTAATTGCTGCAATTGTTTTTTGGAAGTTATTCCACAAACCTTAATATTCATTATAGATCTATATTTTTTGCAAAGGTATTAAAAGCCACGGCAGGATTGGCTTCTTTCATAAAAGTTTCCCCAATTAAAAAGCCTTTAAAACCCGCCTGTTTAAATAAATTTATCATTTCAGGATTGCTGATTCCGCTCTCGGCAATTTTTATTTTATTGTCAGGAATTTTTTCAGCCATTTTTAAAGATGCATTTACATCAACTTTAAAATCTTTGAGGTTGCGGTTATTTACGCCCACTAAAATAGTTTCTTCACAAATATGCTCAAGTTCCCTTTCATCATGCAATTCCAATAATACTTCCAAACCAATCGAAACCGCAAACATTGCCAGTCTTTTAACTTCTTTTACAGATAAGCACGCAGCAATTAATAAAATTAAATCGGCACCCATTGCCTTTGCTTCTACAATCTGGTACTCATCAATTATAAAATCCTTCCGCAAAATTGGAATTTCATTTATTCGTGCAGCAACAAGATCTTCAGTGCTACCTCCAAAAAAATGTTTATCAGTAAGTACGGATAAGCAAGCTGCTCCTCCATCTGTATAACCTTTTGTTACCACAACAACATTTGCAAACTCATTAATAAAACCCTTGCTCGGCGATTTTCTTTTAAACTCCGCAATAATACCTGTCGTATTATTTTGATTTAATTTTTCAATTAAAGAGTAGCATTTTCTATTAAAGTTTTCGCTGTTCCTAAGGTTAGCCTCAGAAGAAACTAATTTTCTTTCGGCTACTTCTCCCTTTTTATGTTCGATTATTTTTTCTAAAATATTCATATTAAGCAGTAATCTTTTTAAGTGATGCATAAGCTCTTCCACTTTCAAGGCTTTCAACAGCCATGTTCATACAGGTTTCATAACTTGCATATTTTCGGGTTGTATGCAGCGCTATTGCAGCGTTGGCGAGCACAACCGCATTCTGTGCCCATGTCCCATTTCCTTTTAATACGCTTATAAAAATTTCAGCCGCATCTTCCGGTGAGTTACCGCCAGAAATATCTTGTGGAGAAACTATCCTCTTTCCAAGCTCATATGCAGTATAGATTTTTTCTCCTTTCTCGTCAATAACTTTTATGTCTGTTGTTAAACTAATTTCATCATAACCATCTAAACTATTCACTATTGAAAACTTTGAATTGTCCTTTTGCATAAGATAATTATACATTCTTGCTAGTTCTGCATTGTAAACGCCCAACACCCTAAATGCAGGATTGGCAGGGTTTACCAAAGGACCCATCATATTAAACAATGTACGCACACCCATTTGTTTGCGGATATGGCTCACTGCTTTTAAAGCAGGATGAAAGACTGGCGCATGTAAAAATGTAATGTTTGCTTCATCAAGTTCTTTACTCAACAAATCGTTTTCGCTTTTAAAACGATAGCCAATTTGCTCCATCACATTTGAAGAACCCGTAACAGAAGTGGATGCGTAATTGCCATGCTTTGCAACTTTATTGCCCGTACCAGCAACAACAAAACTCGCAAGGGTAGATATATTAAAAGTGTTTTTACCATCGCCGCCAGTGCCAACAATATCTATAACTTCTTCATCAAATTTTACCGGCAAGGCCATATCCATTAACGCATCCCTAAACCCCTGCAACTCAGCGATAGTAATGGTCCGCATTAAAAAAACAGTTATAAAAGAGGCTATTTCAGCATCAGTATATAAGCCTTTACCAATATTGGTCATTACTTCACTTGCCTGCTGCGCTGTAAGGCTTTTATACTCGAAAAGATTATTTAATATTTTTTTCATTTTTTTAAACCGCAAAGGCACTAAGGCACACTGCATTTTTTATTTTAGTGAAAATTTAATTTTCCTATGCGCCTTAGCGACTTAGCGGTATACCTAACCAGTTTCTCATCATTATTTCACCTTCAGGTGTAAGTATACTTTCAGGATGAAACTGCACAGACTGCAAATCATATTTTTTATGTTGCATTGCCATGATGTAGTTATTTTCATCGTAAGCAGTTACTTCAAAATCTTTTGAAAGAGTGGTTTCATCAATTATCCAACTATGGTAACGACCTGCTTCAAATTCATTTTCCAGCCCTTTAAACAAAATTGATTTGTTTTCAGTTTGAATAATATTTGTAGCTACACCATGATACACCGTATCAAGATTAATCAGATCAGCACCAAAAGCCTGCCCTATTGCCTGGTGCCCCAAACACACGCCTAATATGGGTTTACTCGCTGCATACATTTTAATTAATGGTAACAACAAACCCGCCTCTTCAGGAATACCAGGTCCCGGTGATAAAATTATTTTATCATAGTTCCCAACATCTTCCAATGCAATTTTGTCGTTCCTAAATACATCCGGTTTTTCATCTGTAATTTTTTCTACTAGATGAACAAGATTATAGGTAAACGAATCATAGTTATCAAAAACAAGTATTTTCATTATTTATATTTTCCTAAATATTTTAAAATCTATTAAAGCCAAAATTCTGCGGACACAGCATTTTTTCTGCTAATTAATTACTGCAGTTTCTATTGCTTTTTTTAATGCCCCAAGTTTATGGTCCACTTCTTCTAACTCTTTTTGCGGCACACTTGCTGCAACTACACCTGCGCCTGCTCGGTAGGTAAGTGTATTGTTTTTACAGAGAAACGTTCGGATCATAATTGCATGATTACAACTTTTATCGAAACCAATATAACCAATAGCACCACCGTAAAAACTGCGTTCATTGCCTTCAAAACTATTGATCAATTCCATTGCCTTAAATTTTGGCGCTCCACTTAATGTGCCTGCAGGAAACACAGCTCCCATAACTTTAAAAGGATTTTTTCCGCCTGCAACATTGCCCTGTACCTCGCTCACCATATGAATAACGTGAGAGTAAAAATTGATATCCTTAAATTTAGTTACTTCAACATTATCACAAACCCTGCTCAGATCATTCCGGGCAAGATCTACCAGCATAATATGCTCGGCATTTTCTTTAGGATCATTTTCTAATTGTATGGCAAGTACTTTGTCAGCCTCATCATCTCCTGTTCTCCTAAATGTACCTGCAATAGGATGCACAGTTACTTTCCCGGAATTTATTATCACCTGGCTTTCTGGGCTAGAACCCATCAAACGATAATCTCCATAATCAAAATAAAACAAATAAGGTCCAGGGTTTATACTACGCAAACGCCTGTATACATTAAATTCATCTCCCGTAAAATGTTGCTTAAAAGTTCTGCTTAAAACAATTTGAAAAACATCGCCGCGCTTGCAGGCTTCAATACCCTTTTGAACCATCTCCCTGTATTTTTCATCCTCCATATCTTTAATCTCGCCCCCAATTTTATCGAAAGGAAATTCAGGTACATCTTTGCTTCTTAGAATATTTTCAATGCTTTCAATTTTACTATCCAGCCCCGCAATAATATTCTCACAAAGAAAAATTTCATCTTTAAAATGATCTATAATAATAAAATACTGATAGAGTCTGTACCGCATTAATGCGATGGAGCTTTCAGCCTGCTGTTTATTAGCACCAGAAACTTTGGCGGAGATAAATTGTATATTTTCAAAAAATTGAACCGCATCATAAGTAGTGTAACCAAATAAGCCTTGAGCAATCAAAGCAATTTTTTCAGTGGGATTTTCTGCCTCAAAACTATTCAGAAAATCACCCAAAATATCTATGGTTTTTTCTCTTTTCTTTATATCCTGAACTTCAGGTTTTTTACCAGGAAATTTATACTCAGCCTTTTCAAAATCCATAATTTCAATTCCGCCAACTGCATTTATACCAATAATCGATCTGCTGTTTTCACCGGCATGAGAGTCTGTACTTTCAAGCAGAATAGTGTCTCTAAATTTATCACGCATGCGTAGGTAAATTCCTACTGGCGTATATAGATCTGCAGGTATTTTTTTGCAGGTAGTTGTAATTTTTATTTTGCTCATTGTATAAATTAAAAAGTCCCGGCGTTGTGCCGGGACCAGTTATTTAAAAATATATAAATAGGTTTATAGCACAATCGAAATTTGACTGCACCACCACCATCCATTATTGTTTGTAAACTTATTCATTGCTCTGCAAATATGAGCGGAAACCCCGAAAAAACAAAATTAAATTTTAATTTTTTCCAATTAAAGTAAATTTTTAAAGGATGCATCTTTATGAACGCTTTAACGCAGCCATAAGAACTTTACCTACATCTTTGCTTTTTAAATTTAAATTTTGAAAAAACTGTTACTTGCATTCTTTATTATTGGTTCACTTGGTGTAAAAGCACAAAAAGTGGAGAAGATTTATGTCAATTTATATACTGATAGCTTAAAAAAAGGAACGCACAATTATATAAATGTTGACGGCGAACTAACTAACGGAAAATATCTTCCATTAGATAGCACGAGAATAAAGTTCTCTTGCCCACAGGCGAAGTTTATTGGCAATAGCTTGTTTATTCCTGCTGATTTTACGGATGAAAAAGTAACTGTAAAAGTAATGTTGAAAGAAGACAATTCTAAATTTGAAGAGTTCGAGATTTATATTAAAAAATTGATAGATCCTCCCCTTAAGACCCAAGAAGAAATAATAGCGGAAATAAAAAACAAAAGAAAGAAAGGTTCATAAAAGAAAAAGCGCAATCAAAAAATGATTGCGCTTTTTCTTTACAAAGATTTTGTCTATGCAAATTTCTTTGCATCTTCTAAAAATTTTGCAAGACCACTATCCGTTAAAGGATGTTTTAACAAACCTAAAATTGAATCTAGCGGACAGGTACAAACATCGGCACCGGCTTCTGCACATTTAATAATATGTAGGGCATTGCGTATAGATGCTGCAAGTATTTCAGTTTTGTAACCTTGTATATCAAAAATGCGACGAATCTGGTATATCAATTCTACACCATCTGCACCCATATCATCTATCCTACCTATAAAAGGCGAAACGTAGGTTGCACCTGCTTTTGCAGCTAAAATTGCCTGCCCTGCAGAAAAAATTAATGTACAGTTTGTCTTAATGCCTTTATCTGTAAAATATTTTATAGCTTTAATACCATCCTTAATCATCGGTACTTTTACAACAATATTTTTATGTAATGCAGCAAGTTTTAATCCTTCTGCAACAATGCCATCAAAATCTGTAGAAATTACCTCTGCACTAATATCACCTTCCACCATTTCGCAGATATCCACATAATGTTTCATAACGGCTTCGGTACCCTTTATACCCTCTTTTGCCATTAATGAAGGATTGGTTGTTACGCCATCTAAAATACCAAGGTCGTAAGCTTCTTTTATTTGCTCGAGATTTGCTGTATCAATGAAAAATTTCATATTAAAAAAGGTTTTAAATTTAAACTGTTTGAGATATTTATAAAGTACAAATATAGATATTGAGAATAGATTAAAAGGTTTTAGCGGTAGGATGTTAAACACAAGATATTAGACTTCTATTTTAAAATACTTTTTACCTAATAAAATTGGGTGGATTAATTACTAAACGGGTGGAGGATATAGCCGCAAAATAGAAGAAATAAAAAATGGCAAGTTACTTATATCGCACCGCTCAACCATTTACCCTTGCTACCTTCCGATTCTGGGGGAATTCAACAGGAGCTGGTCGTATAAGACTTGCCGGGGCAAATATAAGGCTTGATTTTTAAAAATGAAAATGAAATGTATTTTCGATAGTCAATTTTACAATCGATGAAAAAATATTCTGCACAAAATATTTCTGATACGGTGTTTTTAGAAAAGAAAAAATCTTTTCATCCCTCATTAAACCTTTAGCAAAATTATAAGTCTGTTAAAATTCAAAACTTATTTGCTGATGAAAATTATAAAAACCTTATCAACAGCTGCTTTCTGTTTAGCTGTATTTGTAATCATGTTCATGTTTTTTCAGAATTCAAAGAAATAGTCCATTTTCCAAACAAACTAAACTCAAACAGGTCACATAAATACTTCCAATATTTTACCAAAAAACTGACATTAAATGATTACCATAGAAGGAGATTTCCTGCAGGCATTAAAATACCGGTATTAAAAAGTCGGCTTATTCTTCTAAATCTTCCAATGCCGCTTGCAACTCGTTATAACTATGGTTGTCTTTTGCAAGTTTAGCCGCCTTCATACCGTTTTCGTAAACAGCAATAGCTGCTGTATTATCATTTATTCTTTCCAATAATTTACCTAAATGGTAATACGAGCCAACATAATTTGGCTCGTTCTTTAAAATATTTTCGAACAGTAGCTTAGCAGCTTGTTCGTCTCCAAACTTTATATATTCCAACGCCAATGCATGTTGTAAAAAAGCATCATCAGGGCTAGCTTTTAAAAATTCTTTTAACTGATTAATTCTCTCCATTAAATATTTTTTTATCTCACAAATAAAGTATCATTTTCTCACTTATATTTGCATATAGTTGCATAAACAACTTATTTTAAAATACTCATATGAAAATACTCGTTTGTATAAGTAAAACGCCTGATACTACGGCAAAAATAGCCTTCAGTGACAACAATACGAAATTTGAAACTGCAGGTGTTCAGTGGATCATTAATCCATACGACGAATGGTATGCTTTGGTTAGAGCAATCGAACTAAAAGAAGCAGATCCATCAACGGTGATACACCTCATTAATGTCGGTGGTGCTGAAAGTGAGCCAATTATCCGCAAAGCTTTGGCACTTGGTGGTGATGAAGCTATTCGTGTTAATACCGATACTTCAGATAGTTTTAATATTGCCTCGCAAATTGCGGCTATTGCAAAAGAGGGGGCATACGATTTAATATTAACAGGTAAAGAAACCATTGATTACAACGGCTCATCTATTGGCGGTATGGTAGCAGAAATGCTGGATCTTCCATATATCTCTCACGCCATTAAATTTGATTTGGAAGGGACAAATGCTGTTGTTATACGAGAGATTGATGGTGGTGAAGAAACGGATAAAGCAGCGTTGCCATTGGTAGTTAGTTGCCAAAAAGGAATGGCTGAACAACGCATTCCAAATATGAAAGGCATTATGGGTGCGAGAACAAAACCTTTGAAAGTAGTAGAGGCTGTAGCGTCGGAAAGTTATACATCAGTTACAACATTTGATTTGCCACCTGCAAAAGCGGGCGTAAAATTGGTTAGCCCTGAACATCCTGAAGAGTTAGTACGGTTACTTCACGAAGAAGCAAAAGTGTTCTAAATAAATTATTTATTAAAAAATATTCATCACAATGGTATTAGTATTTATAGATCATCAAGATGGTCACATTAAGAAAACATCTTACGAAGCCGCATCTTATGCCGCAAAACTTGCAGAAGTAACTGGTACAACTGCTGAAGGAATTTTAATAGGTACTGTTAATGACGATGTTGCTACTTTAGGCAATTATGGTCTAACAAAAATGCATACTTTGGCAGATGCAGCTCTTAATAATTTTGACGCACAGGTTTATACTAAAATAATTGCTACTGCCGCTGAAAATGCAGATGTGATTGTATTTTCCAACAACACAACAGGTAAAGCAATTGCACCAAGGTTGAGTGTAAGGTTAAAAGCAGGATTGGTAGCTGGCGCTGCTGCATTACCGGATTTAAGCAACGGTTTTACCGTGAAGAAGACGGTATTTAGCGGAAAGGCTTTTGCAAATATTACTGTGAATACAGCTAAGAAAATAATCGCTTTAAATCCTAATTCTTTTAATGTAATTACAACCGGTGGCACAGCAGAAGTTGTGGCATTAAATTTTACTGCCGATGCTCCGAAAGTACAGGTGGTGAGCACTGACCTTGTTAAAGGAGAAGTGCCATTGGGAGAAGCAGATATCGTGGTAAGTGGAGGACGTGGTTTAAAAGGTCCTGAGAACTGGGGAATGATTACAGATTTGGCGCATTTGCTTGGAGCTGCAACAGCTTGCAGCCGCCCGGTAGCAGACATCAACTGGCGCCCTCACCATGAGCATGTGGGCCAGACAGGTTTAGCCATTGCACCAAATTTATATATTGCGGTGGGAATATCAGGTGCAATACAACACCTTGCAGGAGTAAACCGTAGCAAAACGATTGTCGTTATAAACAAAGATCCAGAAGCGCCGTTTTTCAAAGCTGCAGATTATGGCATCGTCGGTGATGCATTTGAAGTAATGCCAAAAATCATTGAAGCTGTAAAGAAATTAAAAGCATCTTAATGTTTTCAATTTATTAAATATTTTAAGCTTTTCCATCAACATTGGAAGGGCTTTTGTTTTTATATTTGCCCTTTAGAAAAATCCATGAAGAAGATAGAATTAGAAATAGTAGCCCTTTCGCACAGCATTACGCAAACGCAATCTTATGCAGTTGTATTAGGAGAAATAAATGGATTAAGAAGATTACCTATAGTAATTGGTGGTTTTGAGGCGCAGGCAATAGCGGTTGCATTGGAACGCATGAGCCCAAGCCGTCCGCTTACACACGACCTTATGAAGAATTTCATGACGGCGTTTAATGTAGATATGCATGAAATTGTAATAAACGACTTGCAGGAAGGTATATTTTATTCAAAATTAGTTTGCAGTTCAGAAAACGATACAGTTGAAATAGACTCCCGCACATCTGATGCACTTGCACTTGCCGTACGTTTTGGCTGCCCAATATATACCTACGATAATATTCTTGACCAGGCAGGTGTAATGATGGATGAAGAAATGAACCCCAAGCAGGAAATGTCTGCAAATATTCCTGCATCAAGCACAGGTAAAAACGATAGTTTACGAACCATGAGCCTTGAAGAATTAAATACACTCCTAACAGAAGTTTTAGAAAGTGAAGATTATATTAGAGCCATTGCTATTAGAGATGAAATAAAAAGCAGGGGGAGGAATTAGGGGATTGTGTTTTGAGTAAAAACAAAGGAAAGTTTGTTTGTATGAAAGTTAGTATTAACGATACTTTTTTTATTTATCATACTTCTCAATCCAAGCAAAATTTTTTTTGCAAATGACCTGCTTATTTTTTTGAATAAAATTTAAAAATGCTTTTGCTACTTCTGACATTTTTTTTTGCTTTAGCCATATTAACCGCCAGTTTTCTATCAACGGTAAACCTTTTACAGGAATAATTTTTATTTCATTTTGTTTCAACTCATTTTTAATACTAAAGATAGATTGTATGGAAAATCCAAGTCCCGCCATTACCGCCTGTTTTACAGCTTCGCTGGAAGTTAATTCCAGTTTTACATGCGGAACAATATTGGCTTTCTGAAAATAACGCTGCATGGTAACCCTCGTTCCCGACCCTTCTTCCCGGTAAATAAGTGGTATGCTGTCAAACACCGCTTTACAGGATTGTTGCGTAATTTTAATTTCGTTATCTGTGGCGCAGGTTAAAAATAATTTATTGGGCAACAAAATTTCCTGCTCAATATTAATTGTCTCCGGCAGCACCGATACCAGAGAAAAATCAACCTCATTGTTCTCCAGGCTTTTTACTACCTTGGTTTTATTGGTTACATCCATCACTAAATCTATATTTGGATTTACTGTTGTCCGAGATACACTTAAAATTACTTAAAAATACCCTTGTACGCCTTGGTATTACTCAAAAGCTAAACTGCGGGTGGTTTTGGGGGTGCCCTTTTTGTTTTTTCCTGACCTGTTTTTCTATGTGCCGTTTCCTT
>JBBRPX010000018.1:0-29145 GCA_038227505.1 Chitinophagales bacterium | reverse complement strand
TTCAAATTGACGACGCCTACGGCAAAAATAAAACATAATAAAAGTTGAAAAATGATCTACTGCTCAAGAGCGGCGGGATAGCAGTGGAAAGCCCACAGTGGATCCGCCGGAGGCGGAGAAACGAGGACTTGTAACGTATAGGTACTATCTTAAAAACCTAATATCTTTTCCCTTTTTTTCAATATTTTTGTTTTACCGAGAGGGGGCGTATTGCGATCACTTGTGGAACGTTTACCTTGTTTAGCCATACTAGTTATGGCTAATTTTTTATTTATTTTTGTCCCCACCTTTATATTTTTCTTTTCGGTTTTTTCTTTTTTTGGCTTTTGTAAAGCCAACCGAGAGGCGCGCATTTGCTCCTCCTTTGGAATGATTCCAAAATTAGGATCGTAGCTCAAGCCTTTTTTCCAAATATGATAGATCATTACTAATAATTTTTTTTGAACTGCAACAACACCTTTCATTTTTACCCCTAATTTTGTGCTTACCCTTTGATACAATTTACCAAACTTGCTCTCTTTTTGTTTTATGGCAACCAAAGCCGGCATGTGCAGTATTCTCCTTATCCTTGAGTTTCCTTTTTTTGATATTTTAGTTTTACCTGTGTGATTGCCCGATTGATTTTCTATAACATCGTACCCTGCAAAACTTACCACTTGCTTATAATTTTCAAATAATTCAAAGCCATTGGTTTCTGCAATTACTGTTGATGCCGATAAAATAGAGATACCATATATCTTACACACTTCGGTAAATTTATCTTTCATTTCCGGTTCACTTTGACAGTGCTTCTTTATTTCTGCTGTAACTTCTTGTAGCTGTTTTTTTAAAAAAGAAACTAATTTACAAGTCTGCTTTATTTCAAATTTGCTTTGTAAAGCACTACTAGTTGCTGCATGTAGTCTATTGCTCTCTCCATTTATTTGCTCTTGCAAACTTTGATATTGTCTGGTTAAAATTCGTAAAATGCCATAAAATTTAACTGTTGGTTTCCAATGGGGTAGTTTTTGCTCCGCTCCCATTTGTGCTAAACCTTGTGCATCAATCTCATCATTCTTGCTTTTTAATCCTAAGCATTGTAAATACTTTTTTGATTTGTTGGGTAAAATGATAGAAACCTGAAAACCTTTATCATAAAAAAAATAGGCGCAGTTTTCATGGTAAACGCCTGTGGCCTCCATACAAAGCACCAAAGGGATTTTCTTTTCTTTGTGCCATTGATTTATCCAGATGGCAGCTTGCGTAAATCCTGATTTTGTGTTTAAAATAGTGAGCCTTGATAATACTCGTACTTCCTGACAATAATCAATAGTGCTAATGCAAAATTTAATGTCTTTGCCTGACACATCCAAACCAACAGAATACTTTAAAATCATAAAACTTGTTTTATAATTACTAAATTAACTTGCATACTTTAGCTCATGTTATGCAGCATCTTTTATGGATAAAAAGTGCCTGGGTACTATTGTAGTTTTTACAAGTTAAAAACAAGTCAGATAAACCTATTACGACAATATCATTTAAAAATGTATCTAGCCCGAACACTATTTGCTGACCTGTTCTTAGTAATTGGTGAAAATGTAAATTTATAAATTAAAGATATGAGCCCGATACAAATGTTGGACTTTGTACAAATGTCCATGCTCCAAATCTCACATATTCATAAAAAAACCCCTTTTCATTTTACTGAAAAGGGGCTACACAAACTGTGACACAAACACACACTTGCCGAAGCCAAATGGACTTCAAAGGAAGCGAGTTACTAGTCGGGTTTTTTCCCGTCTAAAAAGTTATTGATGGTATTTATTTCTGCCTGATTTCTATCGTCGGAGCTGACGGTGTAATTGCTATAAAAAGTTTCTACATCTGCAATTTGGTTATGTATTTCCATATTACGACGGAGGTAGGCTGGTATGGTTTCAAACTCATTGTTCGGATCGGATGCATTAATATTGAAAGATAAATTTCTCAATTTTGCTATCCGCTCCGCTGCCCGGCGCCTAAGTTCTTCTGTTTCGTCTTGCATTGCAGGCTCCTCAACAGTTTTGCTTATAAAAGGCTGTGTTTGAAACTGTGCCTGAGGCTTATCCTCCGCCGTTTCTGGTTGTTCTTTAACTACCAACTGCATCATCTCCATAACAGGTTCGTCGGCCTGAATAGTTAACTGCTGTGGTAGTGGTTGTTCGTTAGATATGGATGTTTGTTTCTCCGGCTTGGCTTCGGCATAAATTTGCATAGGCTTCACCAGAAAGCCTCCCGACGAAAGTTGGCTTTTATTGCTAGCTTCTTTTTTTACTTCTTCTTTAGGTGGATTGGGTTGATCGTTTATAGCTTGTTTTGGTATTGGTGCTATAAATTCAGTATCAAATTGTATTACAGGAACCTGATCTGATGATGAAGATATTTCAAAAAATACCGGCGACTCGTTCAAATTATCCACAGTAGTTTTACTTGGTAGTTCTACGCTAATATCTTCCGCCATAGTTGGCATCATTGCATCTTCTGCAGCCGCAACTTCTATTGTTGTATTTTCCACTCGTATGTCTTCAAACTGAAGTGTAGGTTGGGTTGCAGCAACCAATGGTGCCGGCTGCTTTGGCATTTCTAATTTCATTACAACTTTTTCGTTGGTGGGTTTTGCTGCTTCGGTTACTACGCTGTTTCGTGGGAATGGATCTTTGTGTTCAAAGCCTGTGGCTATAAGTGTTATCCCTATTTTTGCGCCAAGTGTACTATCGTAACCAAGGCCTAAAATGACATCTGTATCTTCTCCTGCCTGTTCTAAAATATAGTTCTGAATAATTTCCACCTCATCCATAGTAAACTCATGCTCGCCTTCGGCAGAATTGATGTTGATGAGAATCCATTTTGCACCTCTAATATCATTGTCATTCAACAATGGAGAAGTTAATGCGTTTTCAATTGCAGAAAATGCACGGTTTTCACCTTCAGCAGTTGCGCTGCCTAAAATGGCTACACCGCCGTTGCTCATTACAGTACATACATCGGCAAAATCGACATTGATTTGACCTGTACTGTTAATTACATCTGTTATACATTTTGCAGCAGTTGCTAAAATATCATCAGCTTTATTAAAAGCTTCTTTCATTTTTAAATTACCAAACTGGTGGCGCAATTTATCGTTGCTTATTACCAACAAAGTATCTACATGGTTTTTCAACAACATGATACCTTCTTCTGCCTGCGCAATTCTTTTTTTGCCCTCGTAAGCAAATGGTGTTGTTACGATACCTACCGTAAGAATTTTTAAATCTTTACAAATTTTTGCAATAATGGGTGCACCGCCTGTGCCCGTGCCACCACCCATACCAGCAGTAATGAAGGCCATTTTTGTATTTACTTCTAATATTCTTTTTATTTCTTCCAAGCTTTCTTCTGTAGCCTGCCTGCCTATTGCAGGGTTTGCACCTGCACCTAAACCTTGTGTAAGGTGTGGACCAAGCTGTATTTTATTTGGCACTTTACTTAATGCAATTGCCTGCGCATCTGTATTGCAAATAATAAAATTTACGCCTTCTATATTTTGGGCAAACATGTGGTTTACTGCATTGCTGCCGCCGCCGCCCACGCCTATCACTTTAATGATGGAAGACTGGTCTTTTGGCAAATCAAAATGTATCATGTTGTAGTTAATTTAATGTGTGTAATAAGTTTGCGAATTTGGGGTTATGGGTTGCGGGTTAAGGCTATTCCATAACTTTATACTCTATTTTTATTTATTATTTTTTCCGTCATAATACTTGTTTTTACCTCACCCCAACCCCTCTCCAAGGGAGAGGGAACTGCTCTGGGGCTCCTTTAAATTCAATCTGTATTAACAATTTTCTTTTATCAAATTTTCTTTTATTCTCCGCTCCGATAGTTCCTCCCCTCCAGGGAGATTAGGAGGGGCTATAATTCCCCGTCTTCTTCCTCTTTAAACATCTCAATCAAATTTGTTTTAAAGCTGTCCATAAAACCTTTTATGGTTTTTTTACGCTTTACAATTTCAGGTTCTTTTTCTTCTTCTCTGTCATCAATTTCATTCAATACAGGCTCTTCCTGCATAATGCCTGTGCCGGAAACTTTTATAAAATTTGTATCGAATTTTCTGTTCTTATTTTCGTAGTCGTTGTAACCTTTTAAAATTAAACCGATACAGGTACTATACATTGGTTTAGATAATTCATCTATCTGCGAGCCTGATAAATGCTCGTTCGGAAAGCCAATGCGTGCATTTAAACCAGTAACATATTCTGTAAGTTGCAACAAATGCTTTAGCTGAGAACCGCCACCCGTAAGTATGATACCGCCATTCAACATTTTATTATCTAGCCCTACCTGCTTTAAATGGAAGGTTACAAAATCCATTATCTCACTCATGCGAGCTTGAATAATGTTAGCCAAATTCTTTACAGAAATTTCTTTTGCGGCCATACCACGCAAGCCCGGAATAGTGATGAATGCATTTGCTTTTGTCTCATCAGCAAGTGCACTACCAAACTGTATTTTCATTTGCTCCGCCTGCGTTTTTAAAACACCTAAGCCCGTTTTAATATCATGCGTAATATTTTCGCCACCAAATGGTATTACTGCAGTATGCTTTAAAATACCTTCGTAAAAAACAGCAAGGTCAGTTGTACCACCGCCAATATCTACAATGGCTACGCCTGCTTCCAAATCTTGATCGCACATAACTGCGGCGGCTGATGCGAGCGGTTGCAAAACCAGATCCTGTGTTTTTAAGCCAGACTTTTCAACGCTGCGATTGATGTTTCTGATGGCATTTTTATCGCCCGTAATAATGTGAAAATTAGCACCAACTTTTACTCCGCTGTAGCCAATTGGGTTTGGAATATTCTGAAAATTATCTACTGTAAATTCCTGAGGAATTACATCAATAATCTGATCTCCTGCAGGAATATAAGTACGATACTGATCGGCTATTAACTTATCAATTTCATCCTGGCGAATTTCGTCGTCATTCTGCTGGCGCACAATATCGCCACGGGTTTGTAAACTTTTTATGTGGTGCCCTGCTATCCCAACATAAACTTCACTGATAGAAAGACTCGGGTTAGAAGCATAACAGTTTTCCAGTGCTGTTGTAATAGCTTTAATAGTTTGGTCAATATTTAAGACCATGCCATGTTGCACGCCATTGCTGTTGGCCCTGCCAAAGCCTAAAATCTCCAGCTTTCCAAACTCATTTTTGCGCCCGGCAATTGCTGCAATCTTTGTTGTTCCGATGTCTAAGCCTACGATAACGGGTTGTTCCTGATTCATAGTTGTGTGTGTTTAAGTTGTGTGTGTTATTTGTGTGTGTGTGTTACTTTAATTGTTACAGGTTTGGGGTTAGGGGTTTCGAGTTTTTTATATTCTAACCTTTTACTTTTTACAGGTAACTATTTTATTATTTTAAAAAACTTTTTTAATAATCGTATTCATTAGTTGGTTTAGTTGTTGATTTTACCACAGGTTTTTTTATTATAGATTTTGCGGGCATTACAACAACCGGCTTTTTTATTGTTTTCGATATCGTTTTATTTGGAACAACAGTAGGTTTTTTTGTCTGTGTTGATGCAGGTTTGGCTACCGTTGAAAGTGGTTTATTTGTAATTTTTAAATTTGCTTTAGTTATTGCTGCAGGTGCTTTATTAACGGTAACAGTGTTTGGCTTTGGTACCACCGAAGCAGATTTTGGTACAATTGGTTTCTCAATAATTACTGGTAAAGGTTTTAGATTTAAAGGCGGTGTAACTGTAACTGATGGAACAACAATTTCCTTTGAAGCACCTTCATCATCTCTTTCTATAGATTGCTGAATAAGTGAACTGTCTGCAGCTCTTTTATCGGCTTCTGGTAAAAATATTTGAGATGAATCTGCCGATCTTCTCGCCGCATCTTCTGCAATAAATTTTATGAGTTGCATGGTTCTTAATGAATCTGCTTTCACATCTTCCTTGCCTCTTATACTTGCAACTACCTGGTCTTTATATTGTAAATTGATCGTGCTGTACCTGTTCCAGCCAGACTGTGTAATTACATCTTTGTAAAATAATTTAAGCTTATCAAATTTGGTAGCAACATCTGTTGCATCGCCGAAAATAATACGTTGCTTTCCAAGCTTAGGAATCAATTCAAAGGAACGGCTTGTATTAATATCCACCTGGTCAATCATAGCCATTAAAAAAGTATCTGCCAATATTTTTAAACTCATATTTCTTATACTGCCCAACAACGCACTGTCATTTTTAGCTAATATTTTTGCATCGCTTGTAAACCCTGTAAATACAGGAAGTCTCGCAGAAAACTTATCACTTAAAGGCAAAATCATGCAGCTACTATCAATATAAAATGTGTTACCTGATACTGTAAACAATCTTGCAACCGGCTCTCTTTCTTCAACTGAGACTTTCAAGCAATTATTGTTATCAAAATAGAGTTCAGCATTCTTTACCCATACATCTTTTTCCAATTCTTTCTCTATGCGACCAAGATCAATTGATGCGAGTGATTTCTTCTGCGTGCTATCGCCACCAAAATTTTTGATAATGTTATATACATCTGTTTTATCAATGAAAAAATTGCTGCTAACTCCTGTTATATTTATTTCAACAGCTTTGCAAACTTTTACTTCTTTGCTATGCACAGCAGAAACCAGCAAAGCAATACATGCCGAGCCCACAACTACCCACATCAGGTTGATAAGAAACTTGATAATATTTTGTTTGTTAACCTTCATTAATTTTCTAAAATTGTTTTTATAGGTTGTACTAAAGCATCGATATCGCCTGCGCCTGCAGTGATAAAAAGAGCCCCCTCCAAACCTCCCGGTGTGGGTGAGGCTTTACGACCCAGAAAAAAATTCAACAGCTCTTCTTTTTCAATAATTTTTTTATCTGTGTTTGTCATTTTGTTCAAAATCAATTCACTCGTTACACCTTCCATTGGCAATTCCCTTGCAGGATAAATTGGCAATAAAATAGTTTCATCTGCCAGGCTTAACACTTCTGCAAAACCATCTGCTAAGTCTTTTGTTCTGCTAAACAGATGTGGCTGAAAAATAACTGTACATTTCTTATCAGGAAACAATTCCTTGGCTCCTGTAATCAATGCTCTTAGCTCTTCAGGATGATGAGCATAATCATCAATAAATACAAGCCCCTCCCCAACCCTCCCCAAAGGGGAGAAAGTAGGGCGTAAAACATATTCAAATCTTCTTTTTACACCCTCAAAAGATGCCACTGCAGCCTTTATCTTTTCATCATCTATTTTTAAATACTTAGCTACAGCTATGGCTGCAATTACATTTTCAATGTTGTGTAAACCACCCATATTAAGTACCACATTATTTAATATCCAAAAATTATTTATAACATTAAATTCATAAGCACCATTGTTTATTTTTAAACCAGTTGTATGAATGTTTGCATTGCTATCATTAAAACCATATGTACAAGTATCAGCCACCTTAAAATCTTCTATTCGCTTTAACCCATTCTTAATAATTAAACAACCATTGCTTTTTATTTTAGTAGAAAATTCAATGAATGCATCTTCCATATTTTCCGCTGTTCCATATATATCCAAATGGTCAGCATCCATGGCTGTAATGATCGCAACATCTGGTTGAAGCTTTAAAAAACTTCTATCATACTCATCAGCTTCTACCACCGAAACATTATTTGTACTCTGCCAAAAATTGGTATCATAATTTGCAGCAATACCGCCTAAATATGCGCTACACCCAAAACCACTTTCCTTTAAAATATGTGCTATCATAGCACTTGTAGTAGTTTTACCATGCGTACCCGCAACACAAATATTAAAAGTGCCCGCCGTTAGCAAACCCAATACATCACTGCGTTTTAGCAACGTATAATTGTTTTGTTTATAAAAATTCAGTTCGCTGTGTGTTGATGGAATTGCAGGTGTATAAACGACAACATCAGCATTTTTATCCAACAGGTTTATATCATCTTCGTAATGAACTTCAATCCCTTCTGCAACAAGTCTTTTAGTGAGCGCTGTTTCTGTTTTATCATACCCAGTAACTTTTACACCACGCATGTTAAAACATCTGGCGAGTGCACTCATACCAATGCCTCCGATGCCGGCAAAATATATCGATGATATTTTATTGATGTCTATCATGCTCGGTTAATAGCCTTTAATATTTGTAATGCTATAATTTCATCTGCATTGTTTACAGCAAGTGCTGCTATATTTTCTTTCATTGATTCCTGAGCTGCTTCATTGCCACATAATTTTAAAAGTGTAGGTATTAATTCATTCTGTACGTTTATATCACTTATCATAATAGCAGCATCTTTATTCACTAATGCTTTTGCATTTGCTGTTTGGTGATCTTCTGCTGCAAAAGGATAAGGAACAAGTATTACAGGTTTCTTTACCAAACAAAGTTCTGCTACTGCCATTGCACCGCTTCTGCTTACAACAATATCTGCTGCAGCATAAGCGTACTCCATTTGTGTAATAAAATCTTTCATGTAAATACCCTCAACCGCATTTACGGTAGCCGTAGCTTTTTCAAAATATGGTTTACCCGTTTGCCAGATAAGCTGTAAATTATTTTGTTCAAAAACGACAATATTTTTATCGATTGTTTCGTTTATAGACTTTGCACCGAGGCTTCCACCAACAACTAAAACAGTTTTTTTATGCTGATCTAATCCGAAATAATTTAAAGCCAATTCTTTTGTAACTGAGTTGTGGCTAATGGCCTGGCGTACAGGGTTGCCGGTTAATATAATTTTTTCTTCAGCAAAAAACTGTTGCATAGAATCCGATGCAGTAAATATTTTCACCGCTTTTTTTCCCAACATAATATTACTCTTGCCTGCAAACGAATTGCTTTCATGAATAAATGTTGGTATATTTTTACTCTGTGCAAATCGTAAAACCGGGAAGCTGGAATAACCACCAACCCCTATCACAACATCTGGCTTAAACTGCTTGAAAATCGTAGAAACCTGAAAGAAACTTTTAACGATCTTAAATGGTAAGCTAATATTTTTTATCAAAGAACTTCTGTTAAAACCAGCTATATCCAATCCCTTAATTTCATAACCGGCCTGCGGCACTTTTTCCATTTCCATTTTCCCCTTTGCACCTACAAATAAGAACTCCGCTTGCGGCTTTATTTTCTTTATCGCATTTGCAATAGCTATTGCAGGAAAAACATGTCCACCTGTGCCACCACCGGCTATAACAACACGCAACGGTTTCGTGTCTATAATTTTTGGTATAGAAAAATCATTGTTTAATATGGTGATAGTATTGCTCATTTATGCAGTAATTACTACTTCTTTTTGTTCTGCAATTATTTTTGCATTCAGTGCCGCAATTTTTCCTTCCTGTTGTTCAACATTTCGTGCAACACTTAAAATAATTCCTATTGATAAACAGGTAAATAAAAAGCTGCTACCACCCATACTTACCAACGGCAGGGTTACACCTGTGTTTGGAAATAAATTTACATTTACACCCATGTTTGCAATAGCTTGTATAACCAATGTAAAACTTAATGCCAAAGCTAAAAATGCTCCAAATGCATATGGACATCTTCTATAAATTCTAATGCATCTAAATAAAAAGAGCAGATAAATAAAACAGATAATTGTTGCGCCAAAAATGCCGTATTCTTCTATTATAATTGCGTAGATAAAATCGCTGTAACTGTGTGGTAAAAAATTTCTTTGCTCGCTGTTACCAGGACCTCTACCTAACCAACCACCTTTTGCAATAGCAATTTTAGCCTGGTTTATCTGGTACAATTTTTCGTTGTTATCTTCCTTTTTACTATATACAAAAGTTTGTATACGCCCTATCCAGGTTGGTATACGGCCTGCAGAAAGTATTGCAGGTAGCTTTTTAGATTCGCCAGCTTTTGTATCGTAGGTAGAGACTGCAATTGAGATAAGAATTACAACCGGAATCATAGCAACACCCATTGTAATTAAAATGTGTTTTGTACTTACCCTACCAATAAACATTAATAAAAAACTTGTACCTGCAATTAATATGGCAGTAGATAAGTTTGCAGGGGCAATTAAAATACATATAACAGCAACAGGAAGAATGATTGGTAAAAAGCCTTTCTTAAAATCTTTGATTACATTTTGCTTGCGACTTAGCTGCCTGCTCATATACATAAACAATGCAAGCTTTGCAAGATCTGATGTTTGAAAAGTCATGTTTATCACCGGTAACTTTATCCACCTGCTGCCGGAGTTTAGTTCAACACCAAATAAGAGTGTATATAACAACAACGGTATCGAAATTAAAAACAACACCAGTGCTACTCTTGAATAAATTGTGTAATTAATCCTATGTGCAAAATAAATAACCAACAAGCCTAACATGATGAACGCAAACTGCTTAAACAAATAACTTTCTGTACTCTTGCTCATTCTGTAGGCAAGCGAGCCAGTGCTGCTATAAACCAATAACAAACTTGCAAGCGTAAGAATAATAATTATGGCCCAAATAACACGATCACCCTTTGTTTTTTTAACAAGGTTATCGCCCATATTTGCCAGGTCAGGCTTAAAAAAATCTCTTATGTTATTTGCTTCGAGCATTGTTATTTTTAAAGATTTATTTTTTTGTTACCGGCCGAAGGGCTGTGATGTTGCTTCATTGGCGTCGCACGTTTCATCAGTATTTCTTTAATCATCTTTTATCGTCATTTTCTGTCTAGTTCATTTCTTCCAAACTATTTTACCAGCATTATTTTATACCTCACCCCCCGCCCTCTCCAAAAGAGCGGGAGCTACAAATCTTTCACAGCCTGTTTAAACTGGTATCCTCTGTCTTCATAATTTTTAAACAAATCAAAACTTGCACATGCCGGACTTAACAAAACCACATCGCCTTTTTGTGCAAAATGAAATGCTGACTGTACCGCATCTTTTGCATTGTCTGTATTCACCATCAACGAAACAATATCTCCAAAAGCCTCATGAATCTTTCTATTTTCTGTACCCATGCAAACAATCGCTTTTACTTTTTCTTTAACCAATTCCTTCATTGCCGCATAATCATTTCCTTTATCAACACCGCCAAGTATCAGTATTACGGGTTTCGTCATTGTCTCCAGTGCATACCAGGTGCTGTTTACGTTTGTAGCTTTGCTATCATTAATAAATTCAACACCTCTTATGGTGGCAACCGGCTCCATACGGTGTTCAAGGCTTTCAAATGTTTGTAGCGCTTCCCGTATTTTTTCTTTTCTTATGCCTATAGATGTACCCGCCATGCTTGCTGCCATGCTATTATATTGATTGTGTTTTCCTTTAATAGCAAAATCAGAAACATTCATTTGCATTTCCTCTCCCTTCCATTTTAAATGCATTTCTGCGTTTGTCAGATATGCTCCTTCCGGTAATTCTTTGCTCATAGTTATTGGTGCTTTAATTGATCTAATGGTATAGTTTTTTAAATTGTTGTTCGTTGTCTCATCATCCATGTTATAAATAAAAACGTCTTCTTCTGTCTGGTTTTCTATTATCCTAAACTTGCTTTTTATATAATTATTTACATCATATTCATACCTGTCTAAATGATCTTCTGTTATGTTGGTTATTACTGCTACATCCGGTTTAAAGGATTTTATATCATCTAATTGAAAAGAACTTACTTCCACTACATATAATTTCTTTGGATCTTCTGCCACCTGCCTTGCAAACGAAAATCCTATATTGCCCACCATTGCACAATCCTCTCCTGCTTCTTTACATAAATGATAAGTTAGAGCCGTTGTTGTGGTCTTGCCATTGCTACCAGTAATTGCAATTATTTTACTATCTCCTTTATACTGGTATGCAAATTCTATTTCACTTATTATTTCAATTCCCTTTGCTCGAATTTTTTTTATTAATTCATTTTTCTCAGGTATGCCTGGGCTCTTCATTACAACATTTGCATTCAATATTTTTTCTTCTGAGTGAAAGCCTTCCTCAAAAGAAATATTGTTATTTAAAAGATCTGTTTTATAATTTTCTTTTATGATTCCTCCATCGCTCACAAACACTTCAAACCCTTGTTGCTTTGCTAATAGAGCGGCTCCTATTCCACTCTCGCCTCCGCCTAGTATAACAATTCTGTTTTCCAGTTTATTAATTTTATCTAAGTTTTAATGTTACGATTGCTATAGCAACACATAGCACAGTTAATATCCAAAACCTCACTGCAATCTTACTTTCATGGTATCCCAGTTTTTGATAATGGTGATGCAAAGGACTCATTAAGAAAACCCGTTTACCTTCTCCATATTTTCGTTTGGTATATTTAAAATAGCTAACCTGTATCATCACACTACTGAGCTCTACAAAAAAAGCCAGACAAAATATTGGTATCAATAATTCTTTTCTTACAATGATTGCAAGTGCAGCAATTATACCACCCAATGCAAGGCTACCGGTATCGCCCATAAAAACCTGTGCCGGGTATGAGTTGTACCAAAGAAAACCCACACATGCCCCAACAAACGCAGCAATAAAAATAGAAAGCTCACCCAGGTTGGGTATGTACATAATGTTGAGATACTCCGCAAATTTTATGTTGCCACTTACATAGGCAAATATGCCAAGACAAATTCCAATAATGGCACTGATGCCTGTTGCTAAACCATCTAGCCCATCAGTAATATTTGCAGCATTAGAAACTGCAGTTACTATAAAAATTACGATTGCTATATAAACGATATAGGTATAATCTTCTAAGCTTTTTGGTAAAAGCTTGGCATAATTAAACTCGTGGTTTTTTACAAAAGGAATTGTAGTGATAGGAGTTTTTACCGTTACAAAACGATGCTGTTTTCCTTCAATCATCACTGTATCTTCCAGTAATTTTTTCTCTCCTCGCTGTAATTCCAATGCATTAATATCTGTTCTTATCACCTCTCTTTTTACTGTAACACTTGGGCTAAAATATAGCGTAACACCAATGATAATTCCTATTACTACCTGGCCAAATATTTTAAACCTTCCTGCTAGCCCATCACTGTCACTTTTTTTATAATCATCGCCTTTTAATTTAGCCAAACGCTTACTTCTTATTTTTAAATAATCATCTATAAAGCCAATAGCCCCCAGCCATACAGTGCAAAGCAACATTAACCTTATATATACCTTATCTAAATTTGCCAGTAACAAAGTAGGAACTATTATCGCAAGAATAATTATCAAACCGCCCATCGTTGGTGTACCTTTTTTTTGCTGCTCACCAGCAAGACCAAGGTCTCTAACCGTTTCTCCTAATTGCTTCGTTAATAAAAATCTGATCAGCTTTTTACCATAAACGGTTGTAATTATCAATGATAAAATCAATGCCATCATTACCCGAAAACTGATGAACTGAAATAGTCCGCTTCCAGGAAAAGATGACTTTGTCCAGTGCTGTGTGATCCAATCAAATAAGTGATACAGCATAATTTAAACAATGTGCTGATTTGCTAATGTGCTAATCTGCTAATTTTATAAATTCAAACCTTAATTACTGTTTTCAACACGTCAGTTTTTCTAATTAATAACCTCACGCTATTTTACAAATTCTCAACATATACAAACTATACCATTAGCATATTATCACATTGGCTAATTGGCTCATTTCCCCAACAACTCAAACATTTCTCGCAACACTTTTTTATCATCAAACTCATATTTCACGCCTTCTATTTCCTGATATTTCTCATGCCCTTTCCCTGCTACCAAAACAATGTCTTCTCTGTTGCTCAAGCTCACAGCAGTTTTTATAGCTTCTCTTCTATCCGTTATCGTAATATATTTTCTTCGAGCTACCACGTTTATTCCTGCTTCCATTTCTTTTAAAATATCTTCAGGCTTTTCATTGCGGGGGTTGTCAGATGTTAGAATAACTCTATCACTGTGTTCACAGGCAACCTCAGCCATTATGGGGCGTTTTGCTTTATCTCTGTTACCCCCACAACCCACAACCGTAATTATTTTTTCGTGCCCATGCCTTAACTTTTTTATGGTGGCAAGTACATTTAACAAAGCATCAGGTGTGTGTGCATAATCCACAATTCCGATTACGTTTTCTACAGTACTGACTTCATAATCAAACCTACCCTCTGCACCATCAATATTGCTCAGCCCAAGTAAAACTTCTTCTTTTTGTATGCCGAGCAAAGTAGCTACAGCGTATACTGCAAGCAGGTTGTATGCATTAAACTCACCTATCATTTTAAAATGAACTTCTCTATCATCTACAATCATATGCAGACCACTCAACCTGTTCTCTAAAATCTTTCCTTTAAAATCAGCCACTGTTCTTAAACTGTAATAATATTTTTTTGCGGCCGTATTTTGTAACATTACCGCACCACGTTTATCATCGGCATTAGAAATTACAAATGCATTTGAAGGCATATTATCGAACCAAGATTTTTTCACACGGATGTACTCATCAAATGTTTTGTGATAGTCTAAATGATCGTGTGAGATGTTTGTAAAAACGCCCCCTTTAAATATTATTCCTGCAATTCTCGGTTGTTCTATAGCATGGCTACTGCACTCCATAAATACGTACTCGCAGCCAGCCTGCATCATTTGTTGCAGTAATTTATTCAGACTTATTGCATCTGGTGTTGTGTGTGTAGATGGAATAATTTTGCCATCTATTTTATTTTCTACTGTACTAATGAGCCCACAACTAAAGCCAAGTTTTACAAACAGGTTGTATAAAATAGTTGCTACGGTTGTTTTACCATTTGTGCCAGTTACACCAACAATCTTTAAACTGGCAGATGGTTCTCCATAAAAGTTATGTGCCATAAAACCCACTGCCGAAGCACTTTCTGCAACTTCTACATAAACAATACCTTCTAAAATATTAGCAGGAAGCTGCTCCGCTACAATTGCAATTGCGCCATTCTTTATAGCAGTATCTATGTAATTATGTCCATCAGTTGTAGCACCCTTTATTGCAATAAAACAGCCGCCGTTTAACACATCACGAGAATCTAAATGCAAAGATTTAATCTCAGCATCAGTGCTTCCATGCACCGCTTTTAATTTTACTTTATATAGTATGTCTTTCAACATCAATTTAAAAAAAGTGTTATTTTTTGCCCCTTGGTAAAATTTGTTCCTGCCGCAATGCTTTGGCTAATCACTTTACCTTTTCCCTGCAAAGCGATTTTTAAACCTTTGTTTTCCAAAATATATACCGCATCTTTTAACCCCATACCGGCAACATCTGGTGTTGTTTTAAAAGATGAATTGTTTACAGTATTATTCATTACTGCTGTATTTTGCGCAAGCTGAACATTTCTCCAGTTTCCGTTTTGTGCAGAGTCAAAAAAGGGAATTGACATGTATCCAAGTATAGAACGCATGTCATTTTTTAACCCTGTAGCATTGTTCAAAAGAGAATCTTTTACCAAAGCAGTATTGTAAGTTGCAGTGGTTAAATAACGTGCGTAAAGCTTATCACTAATCTCCTTAAAGACTACACCCGATACTGCTGCACCATAAACAAGTTTTGACTCATTGCTATTCTGTATAACTACTGCCATGGTATATTTTGGCGCTTCAGCAGGAAAATAACCTATGAAAGATGCCTGGTAAATTTTTGACCCTTTATTATACCCTTTATTATCTAAAGCCGTAACAGCCGTTCCCGTTTTGCCTGCAATTTTATATGTACTGTCTTTAATAGCTCTCGCAGTTCCATGAGGACTTTCAACAACTTCAAGCATTGCTTCTTTTAACATGGCAACTGTTTCGGGGCTGCACACATGCGGATCTAAAACCTGTGGCAAAATTTTCTTAATTGAAACTCCGTAATCTTTTATTTCACTAACCAAATATGGTCTCATTAATTTACCACCATTTGCAACTGCATTGTAAAGTGTCAGCATATGCAATGGAGTAACAAGTTCTTCGTATCCGTGCGCCATATAAGGTATGGTTGTAGCTCCCCATTTTTTTACTTTTTTAATCAGTGGAAAACCAGATGATGCAACGATATCTACACCGGTGTAGGTATCTAACCGCATTTTGTGTAAATGATCGTAAAATTTTTGTGGTTGGCTTTGGTAATATTGAAAAGCCAATTTTGCAAATGCAACATTACTGCTGGCAGCAAAGGCTTCTTTTACTGTTGTTTCGTGGGTGCCTAAATGAGAGTCTTTTATGCGTAAACCAAAAAAGGATTTTACGCCGCCTTCACAATCTACAATTGAATTTAGGTCTACATATTTATCTTCTAGTAGACTCATTAAAGTTGCCAATTTAAAAACAGAACCCGGCTCGGTTGTTTTACCAATGCCATAATTAAAATCTTCTATGTAAGTACCATCTGGCTGTTTACCAAGGTTTGCTATAGCTTTTATTTTACCTGTTGCGGTTTCCATTACTATGGCTGTCCCGTGCAAAGAATTATTACCTACCAACATTTTAATTAGTGCATTTTCCGCTACATCTTGCATGTAAGTATCGAGTGTCGTTACAATATCTTTTCCATTTACAGGATCAAGTTCTGAACCCTCAACCGGCATGTAGGCTCCCGCAGCATAACGCATTAAACGCTGTCCTGTAGTACCTCTTAACAAACTATCGTAGGTTAATTCAAGCCCAACATTTTTAGAAAGATTTTGTCTTGAAAGCCCTATGGTTCTATTTGCCAGAAGTATATACGGATTTATTCTTTTGTCTTTTGTGTCTATGATAAACCCACTTTTATTTCTACCCAAACGAACCAATGGAAAATCTCTCAGTAAAAGATATTGATCGAAAGTCATTTTCTTCTTTAGAATAAAATACCTGTCTTCTTCCTGATAACCTTGCTGCAACTGCTTTTTATATTCTTCAGAAGTTTTATCGCCAAATAGGTTTGACAGGCAATAACTTAAAGAATCAATATTATCTTTAAAACGTTTACCTTGTTTTTCTCTTAAACCATCAGCAGCAAAATCAATATAGATATCAAAAACTGGTACTGAGGTACTAAGCATATTTCCATCTTCGCTGTAAATTGTTCCCCTCTCTGCAATAATTGGTTGTGATTTTATATGAAGACTATCACTCATTCCAACCCAATACTTACCCTGCACCCTTTGAATGTAAATAGCCCTTCCCAAAACAAATACGCAAAGTAAAACCATGCCCAAAAAGCACAGATAAACTCTCCATAATATGTCTTTTTTTACATCCATTTTTATTCTATTTTTTAGCAGTAACAATTAGTTTTTTAACAGCAGTATCTCCCAGCAACATTGGTGGAATTTTAGATTCTTTTAAACCTAAAGGCTCTACGGCTTTAATAAGTTCACTTGCTTTGCTTCTAAAAATCAAATCGCTTTTTACTGTTTTGTATTCATATTCCAGTTCTTTAATATTCTTTTCTGTTACAGCAATTTTTCTTACTAATTTATCTGCGTGATGCCCATTGTATATATACAGAATTGCAAGTACAGCAAGAAAAAGAAAAAAGGGAATATTTTTAACTATTCTGTTATAGTTAAAAACCTGTTTCCATTCTGCTTTGGCAACTTTTGCTTCTTTATTTATTCTTTCTGTAGCCATTTACTTTTTTTGTGCAACTCTCAATTTTGCACTCCTGCTTCTTGGGTTATTTTTTTGTTCGGTTAACGATGCAGTTATTGGTTTCTTTGTAATGATTGTAAAAGGATTATCTGCTCTTGTACCATAAACATCATCCGCTTCCTGTTCGTCTATTGAGCCATTTTTAAAAAAGTTTTTTACTATTCTATCTTCCAAAGAATGAAAACTAATAATGGCCACTCTTCCATCTTTATTTAACACAGCCTTTGTTTGTGCAAGCATTTCTTCCAATACTTTCATCTCTTCATTTACTTCTATCCTTAATGCCTGAAAAACCTGTGCTAAATATTTATTTGGATTTCCTTTTACTACCGCCGATATACTCTGTTTAAATGTGTTAATAGTTGTAAAAGGTTTTATGAACCTTTGTTCAACTATTGTTTTTGCAAGTGTTTTCGCATTGGTTACTTCGCCATATTTTTCAAACATCTTGTGCAACTGCAATTCAGTAAAATTGTTTAATACTGTTGCAGCTGTTGTGGATTGCCTGTTATCCATCCTCATATCCAATGCTGCATCAAACCTTGTACTAAAGCCCCGTTCAGCAGTGTCAAACTGGTGACTCGATACACCTAAGTCTGCTAAAACCCCATCAACCTTTAGATATTTATGCAACCTCAAAAATCTTTGCAGATGTCGAAAATTCTGCGGCACAAAAATCACACGATCATCTTCAGGCACATTTTTCTTTGCATCTTCATCCTGGTCAAAAACTATTAGTTTCCCCTTAGACCCTAAATTTTTTAATATCTCTCTGCCATGTCCACCTCCACCAAATGTGCAATCAACATAAACGCCATCTTCTTTTATATTTAATGCTTCAATGGCTTCTTTAAGTAAAACGGGTATATGGTAAATGGTTATTGGTTGATTAGTTGATTGAGCCAGTTTGATATTTTTTGCATCATCCATTTTTTCCGATTTCCATTATTAGCATCCTACAAAATCAACTATTCAACCAATCAACTATTCCCCTTCACTCTGCTTACCCATCACCTCCTTTGCAAGTGCACTAAAACTTTCATCAGTCATATTTTCAAAAAACTGATCATACACCTTCTTATCCCATATCTCAATTTTATTAATAGCAGATACAAGAACAATATCCTTATCTAAAGAAGCATATTCTTTTAGGTTTTTTGGAAGCAACAATCGACCTGCACTGTCTAACTCCACTGGTGAAGCGCCATTTAAAAAATAGCGGCGGAACGATCTTACATTTGGATCAAAATCATTCAACTTACTTATGTTTGCAAAAATTGGTTTCCAGCTTTGTATTGGGTAAAGGGTCAAACATTTTTCAAACCCTCTGTTTATTACGAATTCGATTCCATCATCTTTAGGCAACTGTTTTTTAAACGCTGCAGGCAAAAGGAAACGTCCTTTTGTATCGATGGTAGATTCATATTCGCCTAAAAAGCTGATCATTGTTTAAAAAGGAACAGTTATTTGTAACTATCTAACACAAAATAACACTTTTTCCCACTTTCGCACACTATTTGTGTAAAACAAATTTTTCCACAGTCCGTATACTGTGTACAGGTGTGGCTTTAAGGGCACTTTTATCCTCTTACACTGTGTATTAAATGTGAATTGATGTGGAAATGATGTGAATAGCTAAAATATATAGTTATTTAGCGAGTGGGAAAGATATGATAAAGCAACTTCCTTTTCCTAATGTACTTTCTACTTTAATAGTTCCTTTATGAGCCTCTACCATGGTTTTTACATAGCTTAAACCTAGGCCAAAACCTTTTACATTGTGAACATTTCCTGTGTGGGCACGGTAAAACTTTTCAAAAATTCTTGAAACGGTTTCTTTGCTCATGCCGATACCATTGTCTTCAATTTTTATGCGTAACAAATTACCCGGATTGCTGGTAGTAAGTTTAATTAACGGAACTTCTTTTGAATATTTAAGTGCATTATCAAGGAGGTTGTTTACAAAATTTGTAAAATGAACGTCATCTGCCATCACCATATCTTTTGCAGCATCTAAGTTTATTTCCAGCTTACCGCCTCGTTCATTTATAGGCAACGAAATATTGTTCACAGCATTTTTAATTAGTTCATTGGCAGAAAATCTTTTTAAATTTAACTGTACTTCTTGTTTATCAAGCAAAGCAGCCTGCAGTATAGTTTCTACCTGTTTATTCATTCGCTTATTCTCTTCTTTAATAATACCGGTGAAGTAAGAAGTTTTTTCTTTATCGCCAACAACTTTTTCATTTTTAAGCGCATCTACTGCGAGCGAAATAGTAGCTAGTGGCGTTTTAAATTCGTGGGTCATGTTATTAATAAAATCAGATTTTATTTCGCCCAATTTCTTTTGTATTAACAGCGTACGGAGCGTTAAAAAGAAAGCAGCAATAATTATGAGTGTAAACACAATTGAGCCGATTATAAACCAAGTAATTTCTTTTAGAACAATTGTATTTTGGTGTGGCACAATTATTACCAATTGCTCCTGCGGCACCAGGTTTTCCAGGTTGCTGCCGCTTTCTGGAATTAAAGGAATAAAATACAAAAGGTTATTTGCAGAATCCTGATAAGCATTAATAAAATTTTCTGTACTAACCTGATCGCCCGTTATCTGGTCGTCGGTTACAGCAAACTCAAACTTAACATCTTTTAAATCATTTGAGGCAAGGGATTCTTTTACGATATTATAAATTTCCTCTTTGCTAAAACGCTGCATTACCGAATGCTTCCTAAAATCAAGTTGAAACCTATCAGGAGTAAGAAGAAGATCATTTTTTTTAGGATATGCAAACGCAAGCTTTTCATTTGTGAGCCTCGAGGCTGAGAGAGCTGTGGCTTTCGTTACATTATCTTTTAGCCTTTGCTCCCTATACTTCTTAACACTATCTAACCATAACACCTGGAAAAAAATAAGCCCAAGCAAACTAATTGTAATAAGTATGGTTATAATAGGGAAAGTTTTCTTCATGAAATGTTTTTGATGAGACTTGATGCTTCAACAATTACAAATGTAGGATTAATCACTTTTTTTTTAAATAATAGTTTGTTATAAAAATGCTTCGGTACTTTTAAATTATTTACTTAAAAAACTTAAAGATTTTAAGGATTTTAATTACTTAAATTTCTTTAATTTCATTCATCATGATTACTCCTGAAAACGGCATATTATTAATTGCAGAACCTTTTTTAAAAGACTCGTCATTTGCAAGAAGTGTTGTACTTATATGTAAGCACAATGAGGAAGAAGGAACATTTGGCTTTTCAATTCACAGAAAATTACACACTACTTTAGATAAGATAATTGAAGCCATGGAAGGGTTTAAAATTCCTGTATACCTTGGAGGCCCTGTGCAAACGGACACATTACATTATATACACCAATACCCTGAATTGTTTTCAGATTCTGTTGAGATTACGACAGATGTTTATTGGGGTGGCGATTTTGCACTTTTAAAGAAATACATAAAAGATGGCACAGTAGATATAGCTAAAATAAAATTTTTTTTAGGCTATAGTGGCTGGAGCGCAGGGCAACTTGTTGACGAAATGAAAGAAAACAGCTGGATTACCTTACAGAGTAATAAAAAATTAATTTTTGATACAGCTCCGCAAGATATCTGGCAAATTAGTTTAACAGCTTTGGGTGGTAAATATAAAATGATGATTCATTTTCCAACAGATCCACAATTAAATTAGAAGCAAAAAAAGCCTCCCTAAATCTCTCACGAGGAGGGACTTTCTACACGTAAATAATTTAGAGTAATTTACATTTACAAAAATTTACTAAAATTAATTAACACATTTGCTTTACAAACTCCTTCATTTTCCCGCAAAACTTGCGCTGCTTATTTGGTGTAGGTATTTGCGTATAAAAAACAAAGAAATTTTACAGGCTGATGGTCCTTTACTTATAGCAGCAAATCATCCCAATTCTTTTTTAGATGCTATCTTACTTTGTGCACTTTTTAAACGCCCAATTTATTCACTAGCCCGGGGGGATGCTTTTAAAAATAAGTTCGTTCACAAGATTTTTCTTTCATTAAAAATGTTTCCAGTTTACAGGGTTAGCGAGGGTGTTGAAAACTTAGACGAGAACTATAAAACATTTGATGAATGCATAGAAGTGTTTAAAAAAAATGCTATTGTTTTAATTTTTAGCGAAGGAAAGTGCATAAACGAATGGCATTTACGACCTTTAAAAAAGGGTACCGCTCGTTTGGCTATAAATGCATGGGAGCAAGGGATTCCGCTAAAAGTAATTCCTGTAGGTTTAAATTATAATTCATTTACAAGTTTTGGCAAAAACATTATTGCAAATTTTGGAGATTTTATTACACAGGAAAATATTGGTTTTAAAAAAGAAGATACTTACGGCACAAAAGTGCAAACATTTAATGCCATCCTAAAATTGCAACTGCAAAAATTAGTTATTCAAATAACACCCATCAACAAAAAAATTGTAAAAGAAACTTTTGAAATACCGGTTTCTACATTCAAAAAAACAGGTCTTTTTATACCGGCGTTACTTGGCTTTATACTACATGCTCCTTTATATATCCCAGTGCAAAAATTTACCTTCAAAAAATTTGGAAAAATAGATCATTACGATTCTGTAATGGTGGGAATGTTGCTTTTGCTTTATCCAATTTACTTATTATTTTCCGCAATTTTATTTTATTTCCTTTTGGGAAGTTGGTGGTGGCTTTCTGCATTTATTTTGTTACCTTTTTTTGCATGGAGTTATGTGGCAATAAAGAAGCAAACATAAAAAAACCTGCACAAATATGCGCAGGCCTTATAAATTTTAAAATACAATTATACTTCAACTGCACCTTCTACTAATACAGTTGCTTTGTTATTTAATACCTCTACAAAACCACTTTGTATGGTGTAAGAATTTGTATTTGTTTTATCCATCAAAATTTTCAGCTTACCGTTTTTTAGTGCACTGACAATTGGTGCATGCCTGTCTAATACTTCAAACAAACCCGTAATGCCTGGCAATTGCACACCGTATACTTCTCCACTAAAGATTTTTTTTTCGGGTGTTAATATTTCCAAGGTCATAGTATCAAGTATTGAGTATTAAGTATTGAGACTTGTTTAAAATTCTTTGTAGTCTCTTATCAAGTAATGAAGAAAGTGTTGAAAATAATATTAAGTCTATTAAGAGTTATCACAATACTCAATACTACTATCTCAATACTTCTAAGCTTGCGCTGCTGCCATCAATTTCTTACCTTTTTCAACCGCATCTTCCAACGTACCTACAAGGTTAAATGCTGCTTCCGGATATTCATCCACTTCACCATCCATAATTGCATTAAAGCCACGGATCGTATCTTCTATGGGAACAAGAACACCTTTTAAACCGGTAAACTGTTCTGCCACAAAAAACGGTTGCGATAAGAAACGCTGTACTTTACGAGCACGGCTTACTACCAGTTTATCTTCATCACTTAATTCATCCAAACCAAGGATGGCGATGATATCCTGTAATTCTTTGTAACGCTGTAAAATTAATTTAACTCTATCAGCAGTATTGTAATGCTCAGCACCAACAATAGCAACTGTCAAAATTCTTGATGTACTATCCAATGGATCTACCGCTGGGTAAATACCTAAATCCGCAATTTTACGACTCAATACTGTTGTTGCATCTAAATGCGCAAAAGTGGTAGCCGGTGCCGGATCGGTCAAATCATCTGCAGGTACATAAACTGCTTGAACCGATGTAATTGAACCATTTTTTGTAGAAGTGATCCTTTCCTGCATCAAACCCATTTCTGTAGCCAATGTTGGTTGGTAACCCACCGCACTTGGCATACGACCAAGCAGTGCTGACACCTCAGAACCAGCCTGTGTGAAACGGAATATATTATCTACGAAAAATAAAATGTCTTTTCCTTGTCCGTCGCCTTCACCATCACGGAAATATTCCGCCAATGTAAGACCACTCAAAGCCACACGGGCACGTGCACCCGGCGGTTCGTTCATTTGTCCAAATACGAAAGTTGCTTTTGAATCCTTCAAACCTTCCATATCAACAGAAGCCAAATCCCATCCACCTTCTTCCATACTATGTTTAAACTTTTCGCCATAGTTCATAATACCTGCTTCAATCATCTCACGCATCAAATCGTTTCCTTCACGTGTACGCTCGCCCACACCCGCAAATACAGATATACCACTATATGCTTTCGCAATGTTATTAATCAATTCCTGTATCAATACTGTTTTACCCACACCGGCACCGCCGAACAAGCCAATTTTACCACCTTTTGCATAAGGCTCAATCAAATCGATTACTTTAATACCTGTAAACAAAATTTCGTTTGCAGTACTAAGGTCTTCAAACAATGGCGGCTTTGCGTGAATTGGGCGACCACCCTCTTTGCTAACTTGTGGCAAACCATCAATAGCATCGCCGGTTACGTTAAACAAACGACCCTTAATTGCTTCACCGATCGGCATTGTAATTGGTCTTCCAGTATCTGTTACCACCATGCCACGTACCAAACCTTCCGTACCGTCCATCGCAATGGTACGAACACTATCTTCTCCTAAATGCTGCTGCACTTCAAGCACTAACTTATCACCATTTTCACGAGTAAGTTCTAATGCATTCAATATTTCCGGAAGTTTTGAATCGTTGTCAAACTGCACGTCGACAACGGCACCAATGATCGATTTTACTTTACCTGTACTTGCCATATCTATATATTAAAATAATTGAGGGTTCAAAATTTGCCGCAAAGGTAAGGTTTGAAGCCCGAAATAAAAAACCCCTTCGGTATTTTTTTGGGGTGTGGTTTGGCAAAGAAGCAGCTATGGGCAACATCGTTGTGTCACTCACTTGTACGTCATACCTCTTATGAACATTAATTGTATAATTTTTTAAAAATTAGCCTAAAAAAGACCGGAAGAAATGCTTCCGTTCTAGGATTGTAATACGCTTCGGGGTAACCAAATGGATCAGCGGCAATATCGTATCCGTTTTAGCGTACATTAAATTCCCAGATTCTGTTTGGGCTAAGTCCTCGGGCTGCAATTCCAATTTGTATTTCGCCTGCATCACTTTCCCAAATATGAATACCGGGCACTTTAGCTAAAACCTGGCGCATGTTGTTTGTTACAACGTTGCCCTGCACATTATCCAATACAATTAAAGTACTTTTTTTGCCTGCATAAATATTTGTACCAGCTATCTCAGGCATTTGCCGGTAATCACTTTTACTGTTTCTGCCATCTACGGTTATATCCGCTAAGTTTTTAACATTCCCTGAATCCTTTTTAAATGACTATGCCGAAATATAATTGGATTGTCCTGCAAAAATTAAAGTAGCTGCCACTATTCTCATGTTTTTTATCATTTTCTCTTTTGGTTTAGGGCTTCAAATTGCACAATTGAAAAGAATATTTTAATTCGAAATGGGAAAACGACCTGCACAATTAGGAAAAGCGCAAACCAGATTAGAAAAGAAATAAATGGAAAGATTTGTGCATGTCGAAGATTCGAACATTAATAAATGTTGCATAGAATATATAAAATGAATACCATTAGCATTTAGATTCGCATTACAGTTGATAATCTATTTATACAGAAAGTTTAAAAGATGCTTAATTTTATATGATGAAGATAAGAAATTACTTTTTATTATTTATGGTATGTTTATCTATGGTAATAGCTTCGTGCAGCCCAAGGTTAAACTTTAAAAAAGATGAAAGCATGTTTACGGCATCAAAATCTGTAACAACATACAAGGCTTTTGCAGATATGAATGACGCTTATTTTGTGATTAAAGAAAATAACTTTTTTGAATTTTACAGGGAGTTGTTTGACACTGTAAAAAACACATCTTACCCAGGTAAATACACACAAAACGGCGATACTTTGTACTTACAATTTTATAATAAAAAAGGTAATAATTTACTTGGAAACAAGGCGCTAATAAACAGGGAGAAAAAAGAAATTATATTTTTTGATAGATACACCGGCGTTAAAAAGAAATTACTTTTTAATTGATTGTTTGCTTTTTCGTTCTGTTAGCAATATATACCCCACTTAACAATACAAGCAGGCAAACCAATTGTGTCCAACCTACTGTTTCCCCATAAACAACGCCCCAAACTAAAGCAACGGCGGGTATTGCATAAGTAACCATAGAAGAAAAAACCACTCCCGCCCTTTTTATGAGCATGTAAAAAATTACAGTGGCAGCTGCAGTCCCAATAACACCAAGCACAATTGTGTAACCTGTGGAAACGAGCATTGCTTTGCTAAAAATATTTTCGTCAAAATAACCAGAATAATAAAGTACAAAAGCTGCAGGAACTGCGTTTGAGAAAAGTGCAACTGATACAATATTTATCGAAGGAATATCTTTTAGATATTTCCCAACAAGATTTACATTTATGCCATAACAAAGTGTAGCAATAACTACAAGTAAAACATCGACAATATTACTGTTTTCACTAAACGTTGGTTGGGCAAAAAACAGTAAAAGACTCCCTAAAAAGGAAATTACAATTCCTACAATTTTATTTTTAGCTGTGTTGGTTTTAAAAAACAATGCTCCGATAATGATGACAAAAATGGGAGTAAGTGCATTTAAAGTTCCGGCTAGAGAACTGTCAATTTTTTGCTCGGCAATACAGAACAGATAAGCAGGCAACAAACTACCTAAAACCCCAGACAAAAATATTAATGCTAATTTATTTTGGGGTATTATTCTTATACATTTAACCGCTATCGGCATTAGAATTAGACCGGAAGATATGATCCTAAATGAAGCAACCTGCAATGCAGAAAGACCTACAAGACCTTCTTTCATTAATACAAAACTACTTCCCCAAATAACGGATAGAATTATAAAAATGAACCAGTTAAATAGTTTGTTGTCTGTCAATTAAAATTTTTGCAAAGGTGTAGGATAATATTTTAGTATTTTACGTTTAATAAAGCTTATTTATAATCAACTAACCAACATACTATGAGTCTAATGAAGGAATTTAAAGAATTTGTATTTAAAGGAAATGTACTAAACCTTGCTGTAGCTGTAATTATAGGAGCTGCATTTGGAGCGATTATTTCTTCATTTGTAGAGGACATTATTACACCCTTATTATTGGCACCTGCACTTAAGGCTGCAGGGGTAGTAGATATAAGCAAACTCACATGGGGAGCAGTTAAATACGGTAATTTTTTGGCAGCTGTCATAAAATTCCTAGTTATTGCCTTTGTGTTATTTTTGATAATTAAATCCGCTGCTAAACTTTCGAAAATAGAGGAAGCAGTGGCTGCAGGGCCTTCCTCAACTGATATTTTACTAACAGAAATTAGAGACGAACTTCGAAATAAGTAAATGTATTTAGCTACACCAGCGGTAAATAGACAATGCCAAAAAAATACTATTTTTACAGCCCTCCTAGTATAAAGGAGGGCTTTTTATTTACACAAACTTTTAATAGTGAGCACCAACGAATCTTACCAAATTAAATTAGACCAATTTGAAGGTCCTTTTGACCTGTTACTTTTTTTTATTGAAAGAGATGAGCTCGATATTTATAATATTCCTATTACCAAAATAACGAACGACTTTCTTGACCAAATTCACGAAACAGGAAAGTTGAATATTGAACTAAGTAGTGAGTTTATTCTCTTCATTAGCACATTGATGCGCATTAAAGCAAAAATGCTATTACCACGCAAAGAGATTGATGCGCAGGGTAATGAAATTGATCCAAGACAGGAATTGATTGACAAGATTTTAGAATATAAAAAATTTAAAGAAGCATCTGCTCAGATGGCAGAAATGGAAGCGATAAGAATGCTGATGATTAAAAGAGGAAACTTACAAAAAGAACTTTCAAATATCGGAGAAGAAGCCGGAGAAGGTACAGAAATACAAACGGTAAGTTTGTTTAAACTGATGAAAGCTTTTGAAAAAGTAGCACAACGGTTACATGAGCGCAACAACAAACCTGTTCATACCGTTGTGCAATATAATTATAGCATGGAAGGTGTGCGGGAGCATATGTTGTTTATTAGCAAAACAAATAAAACACTTGCTTTTGAAAAGATTTTTGATGAGTGTGAAAACCGCATTCACGCAATATTTATCTTTTTAAATATGTTGGAACTTGTACAACAAAAATATCTTACCATTTTAATTGGTGAAGGGCGTAATAATTTTATTATTGAATACAATGATGATAGAGAAGATGACCAAAGTACTGCATTAACCGAAGCGGACTTTAATCAATGGAATTAGGTCCCTCCTAACCTTACCGGAGAGGAGGAATTACCTCTGCGAATAAATGACAAATAGTCAATTTCTAAATCGGTATAATATTTGATGTTTAAACATCAATAGGACTTTGGTACTATCACAATAAAGTTAGTTGTACCATTAGATTTGAAATTATTTTTATTACATAATCTCCTAACTGTCCCTCCCATCCGGGGAGGACAGGAGATCTTTTTTATTATGAAAACAGTTGTAACTAGAGCAAATGAAAGAGGTACTGCAAACCATGGCTGGTTAAAACCTTCCCACTATTTTAGTTTTGGCAATTGGCACAATCCTAACAAAGTACATTTTGGAGAATTAAGGGTTTTAAATGATGACTGGATTGCAGGTGGTGGCGCATTTCCTACTCACCCACACGACAATATGGAGATCGTAACTATTCCATTTACAGGCGCATTAAAACACAAAGACAGCACGGGTGGCGCTGGCATTATAAAAGCTGGAGATGTTCAAATAATGAGTGCAGGTACCGGTGTACAACACAGCGAAGCAAACGAATCGGCAACGGAATCTGTAACATTGTTTCAAACATGGATATTCCCCAAAGAAAGAAATATAACCCCAAGATATGACCAGCGAACTTTTGATATTGCTGACAGAGATGGTAAATGGCAAGTTGTTGTATCGCCAAGAGAAGAAGACAATGCGTTATGGATAAACCAGGATGCCCGATTTTCTTTAACCAATATTAAAGCAGGCGGAACTATTAAATATGAAAATGCATTTGCTGCCAATGGCGTTTATTTAGTTGTAATAAAAGGATCGGTCAGTGTAGATGCTGTGAAATATGAAGACAAAGATGCTGTTGGAATATGGGAGACAGACCAATTTGAAATTGTTGCAGAAACGGATGCGGAACTGCTTGCCGTAGAAGTACCAATTGTAAAATAAGGGAGCGGTAAAAGATCTAGTGCATTACTACCTCATCTTTTTAAATTCTATGTCTGATAAAATTATCATTTCACTTCCTGCATATCTACCAGTCGCTTGTAAAAACCATCTTGTTGTATAAGCTCGCTGTGAGTGCCACGTTCAACGATTTCGCCCTTGCGCAGTACTATAATTTCATCTGCATGGCGTATGGTACTTAGCCTGTGTGCAATTACAACCGATGTTCTGTTTTCCATTAAATTATTAATGGCATCCTGCACGAGTCTTTCACTTTCTGTATCGAGAGATGAAGTAGCTTCATCTAAAATAAGTATGGGGGGATTTTTCAATACAGCTCTTGCTAT
>JBBRPX010000017.1:0-29401 GCA_038227505.1 Chitinophagales bacterium | reverse complement strand
TATACTTATTCAACTGATATTGATGGTTTAAAAAAAGCAGTAGCAGATAGAAAAAATTATCCTGTAAACAGGACTGTTTTAGTTGCTCAATTAAAAACGCAATATAAAAGCATAGAAATATCAGATAGGCTGAAAGATAATATAGAAGCACTTCTTAGCGAAAATACATTTACAATCTGTACAGCACACCAGCCCAATATTTTTACTGGGCACTTGTATTTTATTTATAAAATTCTTCATGCAATAAAATTGAGTGAGGAGCTTGCTACTACAATTAATGACAAGAAGTTTGTTCCTGTTTATTATATGGGAAGCGAAGACGCTGATTTAGATGAATTAGGTGAAGTTTATATTAATGGAACAAATTACAAATGGAATACTATACAAAAAGGCGCCGTTGGAAGAATGTTCATTGATAAGGAATTTATTAAAATAGTCAATGCCATTGCCGGGCAGCTCGCCGTTGAAAAGTTTGGTGAAGAAATTATGCAATCTATTCGTTTGTGTTATAAAGAGAATAGTACTGTAGAAATGGCAACATTTGAATTTGTTCATAGTCTCTTTGATAAATATGGTCTCGTTATTTTAATGCCTGATAATGCTATTTTTAAGAAGGAGTTTAGAGCTGTTGTTAAAAGAGAATTGATTGAGCATTTTTCAGAAAAAGTTGTAACAGTAACCGTAGAAAATTTCCCACAAGAATATAAAGTACAAGCAGCGGGGAGGGAGATTAATCTTTTTTATTTGAAAGACAATTTAAGAGAACGGATAGAAAAGGATGGAAGTAGCTTTAAAGTTGCTAACACTTATTTTCATTTTTCTTCAAGTGAAATAGAGGCTGAGGTAGATTCAAATCCTGAAAGATTTAGTCCCAACGTTATACTTCGTCCAGTTTTTCAAGAAACTATTCTCCCAAATGTTGCATTTATTGGTGGGGGTGGCGAAATTGCCTATTGGCTTGAGTTGAAAGCAGTGTTTAAAGAAGCAAATACTTTTTTTCCTCCCTTGGTTTTAAGAAATTCATTTACCATTATCAATAGCAAAGTTGCAAGTAAAATTGAAAGGCTTGGGCTTAAGGTAGACGACATTTTTAAAACTGAAAACGAACTTTTAGAGGAAATTGTTTTAAGAGATGGAAGAATTAAACTCGATATTAAAGAAGAGAAAGAAGCTGTAAAAAATATTTACGATCAAATAAAAAATATTACGGCTGCAGTAGATACAACTTTAAATTGTCATGTTCATGCGCTCAAAACACAGGTGCTCAATAAACTTGAAATTTTAGAAAAGAAAATGTTGAAGGCTGAAAAGAAAAAGTTTGATGCGCAGCAAAGGCAAATAAAAAAAATTAAGGCACATGTTAATCCTGCCGATAATTTACAGGAACGGGTTGATAATATTTTGGAATATCTCGCTATCTATGGCACAAATTTTATTGATTTGTTGTATGATAAACAGCCTGTGTTCTCTGCGGAATTTACAATTTTAACGGAGCAATATAATATACATGGCTAGGATACTCTCAATAGATTATGGTAAAAAGCGCACAGGCATAGCTGTTACCGATCCTTTACAAATTATTGCAACAGGGCTTGAAACAATTAACTCTCACGAACTAATTCCGTTTTTAAAAAACTATTTAAATGCGGAATCAGTAGAGCTGATAATAATTGGAATGCCGTTAAATTTAGATGAAACAGAAACCCACGGAACTGCGCCGGCTAAAAATGCTTTTGAGCGATTGCAGAAAGCTTTTCCACATATTCCGATAAAAACGGTTGACGAAAGGTACACTTCAAAAATGGCTGTAAATGCCATGTTAGATATGGGGATGAAGAAAAAAGACAGACAGGTAAAAGGAAATGTTGATGTGATAGCTGCAACAATTATGTTACAGAGTTACATGGAACACAACCAATAGAATTTTTATAATTTTGTAATAATAAAAAATAAGAAATAATATAACATGATCCTTCCTATTGTTGCATATGGCTCACCAATTTTACGAAATATTGCCGTAGATATTACTCCTGAATATGAAGGGCTTGAAAAGTTGTTGTCAGATATGTGGGAGACGATGTATAAAAGTAACGGTGTGGGTTTGGCGGCTCCTCAAATAAACAAAAGTATTCGTATTTTTACAATGGATAGCGAACAGATTTTTGAAAATGACGAAGACGGCGACACAGATGAATACCCCGACAAACCTGGTTTTAAAGGCACATTTATTAATGCACATATTGTAGAACTTGATGGTGAGCCTTGGAAATATAATGAAGGTTGCTTGAGTATTCCGCGAGTGAGGGAAGACATCATGCGCCATGAAAGCGTGACACTTTCTTATGTTGACGAAAATTTTATTCCCCAGACAAAAACTTTTAGAGGAATAACTGCAAGGATCATTTTACATGAGTATGATCACCTAGAAGGGAAGCTTTTTATTGATCATATTAAGCCACTTAAACGCACGCTATTAAAACGCAAACTTGATGATATTACCAAAGGAAAAATTAAAGTCGATTACCGTATGGTATTTCCTAAATAATTTTTTACCGGTTAGAATACTTTTAAATAAATATTTTATATCTTTGGTATATGAGGCAACTGACCGGAGTGCTTCCCCATCCATCCTTTTAAAAATATCTTTACAAAAATCTCAATTTCCTCTGTTGAAAGTTTTTAGCATTTGCTAATGATTGTAACCTTAAAAATTATTTTCTAGCTTTTAAAATCGTGAATAATATTGGTACACCCATAAAATACTGATGTTTGCAGTACCACTTTTTTTATCTACACATAATACCTTACGGTTTTGTTTTTAGAAAATGAAACATCAGAAAACGGGCAGGCACTACCTAGGTGCCTGTCTTTCTTTTTATATAGAACCAAACACACGTTAAAATATTAGTTAGTGATTTGAAAAAAAGTAGTGGCGCTTTTTTTATAAATATCTTGCAGCATGAAATTTATAGCAGCGCTTTTTTTATGTTTATTTCTTTTTTCAGCGACTTTTGCACAAAAAATTGGAGATACTACCATAGATGTTGGAAAAAGGGTAATCACTTTAAGCAACTTTGTAATCGACAATAAACTAAATGTTCCCGCATTTATTGAGAAAGTAAAGAAAGATTCAAGTTTTTATAAAGCTTTTAAGAATCTTCACATTATTAATTTTAATGCTATTAATGATATTAGGATGAATAGTAAAAATGGTACATTAGATGCATCATTATACAGTCGTACACAGCAAACGATAAAGGATGGGTGCAGAACTATGAAAGTGCTGGAAGAAAAAATTACCGGCGATATGTACAATGACTCAAAAGAATTTAACTATTACACTGCAAATATGTACGCATCACTGTTTTTTACAAAAGGCACTATTTGCGGGGAAAACAATATTGTAAACGGCGTTGGATTTTCTACACAAGGAAAAAGCGGCATGGAAAAACACAAAGAGCAATTGAAAATGCTGTTTTTCAACCCAGGCAGACGCATCAATGGATTACCTTTTATGAGTAATAAAACCGCCATCTACGAAGATGACCTAGCAGATAGTTATGATATGGATATTGATTATGATCGTTACAACAATACAAACTGTTATATTTTTCGGCAAAAGGTTAAGCCAGAAAGGAAAGGGTCAGTTGTTGTAGATGAAATGAATACATGGTTTAACGACAGTACTTATGAAGTAGTTGCAAGGACTTATAGTTTGAGCTACGATGCTGGCGTTTATGATTTTAAAGTGAATATGGAAATACAAATGACCACCGTTGGAAACCTAACTTTACCCTCATTAATAAGATACAATGGCAACTGGAAGGCTATTTTCAAAAAGAGGGAACGTGGCATATTTACAGCAACACTTTCTAATTTTCATTAGATTATAGCTGGTATAACTTTTGTTATTTTTATTTAAAACCCATTAATGGAATTACATCAACAAGTTCAATATTTATTTTTAATTGCCATACCAATCGCTTGCATTGCATGGACGGTAACACATGAAGAAATTTTTAAGGAGCCTCGTGATTACTGCAAAAATAAAACCGAGAGCTGCCAAAATATTTTCGTTAAAAAGTTTTTTTACTTATTTACGTGCGAATACTGTTTTAGCCATTACGTTACCATTGCCTTTTTATTTATCACCAAATTTCATTTGGGTTTTAATGATTGGCGTGGTTATTTAATAGGCGGTTTTTCTTTGGTGTGGATAGCAAATCTATACATGAGTATATTCGCAAGGTTGCGGGTAAGTACAAAAAAAGAAAAAATGGAAGCCGATTTAAAAGAAGAAGAATTAAAGCAGGTAAAGAATTAAAAGCATTTTAACGGAGTGTGTCAATTTGGTGCAATAAATCTTCAAGCCCATTCATCTTAATTTCCAACAGGCACTGCAACAGATTCCCTATTTTATTTTTGGGAAAACCTTTTCTGGCAAACCACTCCAAATAGTTTACTGGCAAGCTTTTGAGCACAGTGCCCTTGTATTTGCCAAAAGGCATTTGCATGGTCACAATTTCCCTAAGCATGCTGCCATCGGGCATTGGTATATCTTCCATAAACCATTTAAGAATTTACATGTCAGTTTTTAAATTTCCTAATACTGACTAATTCATTTCTTTTCCATCTTCTCCATAATCTGCTTAATTTCCCTCCCCTCTGGCGAGGATAGGAGGCGCATCTACCTCCCAACCCCAGGCACTACCGGCAAACTCTCATTCCCATCCGCATTTACTGATTGTACTGCAAAAAAGTAATTGTCTTTTGAATAAGGTACTGTTATTTCTGTTGCTGATGTAAATATTTTCTTTTGCCAGAAAGCGCTTGTCGTTTCTCTCATTAACAAGTAATAGCCTTTTACATTTCCTGTTTTTGGTTCTTTCCAATACAGATAAGAATTGTTGCTCAGTTTTTTTACATCAATTTTTACTTCTTCAGGCATTGCTGGCGCATTTGCCAGATTGGCTAACGTACTCAAATTCATTCCGGTATTTTTTCTCAAATATTCAAAGTCAATAAACTCCATTAAGTCGCCATATTGAATGCCATTTTCAACTCTTACATTTTGATGTTGTCTTGTATAATTTTCATTCATCTCGGTAATTCTAACACCTGTAAAGCCATTTTCTACAAAAGGTGTGTGGTCGCCACCTCTTAAAAAACGATCGTTTCTATAAATCAATTTTATGTCAAGATTGTCAACATAACGCTCGCCAATTTCTTTTACATAGCGGGCAAGCTGTCTGCTTTTTCCATCATTTTCCAAACCAAGCTGGCGAATATTTTTTGCATTTTTATCAAGTTCATAAAACGGCAGCCCCTCACTAAAAACCCTTACCTGTGTGTTGTTTATATTGTTTGTTTCGTTGCTATTGTTACTGCCCATAATATCGTTGTTAAGCACAGCCTCAATGTTTAAATTTTCTTTTTTAGATTTTGTAGCCATGTAGGTTGAGCCAAGCAAACCTTGCTCTTCGCCACTTACAGCCATAAAAATAATGGTAGCGCCGAAGTTTCTTTTACTCATAATTCTTGCACACTCCATTACAGCTGCTACACCGCTTGCATCGTCGTTTGCACCAGGTGCATCGCCTAATCTATCCATCACGTTTGTGCGCATGTTATCTAAATGTCCACTAATAATAAAAACCCTGTTATCGGCAGCATTAGTGCCTTTTAAAGTTGCTACAACATTTCCTAATAAAAGCGATGTATCTACTCTTCTTTTATCGGCTTGTAAAGTTGTTGTATCAATAATTGCCGTCATTCTTCCATTTGATTGAGCAGCAAATTGTTTAAATTTTGCAAGCACGTAAAGTCTTGCAGCGCCAATTCCTCTCTTGGTTTCAGTCTGCGTACTTAAAGTATTGCGGGTACCAAAATTTACCATTGTTTGTATGTAGCTGCGTAACGAATCAGGCGAAATTTCCTTCACCATTTGCTCAATTGTAGGATCTTTTGAAATGATCGTTTGCGCATTAACATTAGCGTTGTAAAATACTACTGACAAAAAAAGTACAAATACTGGTTTCATTTTTTTAATTTAGTTATGGTAGATCTATATTGTAATTAAAGTTAAATTTTTTGTTGAAGATGAAACGTGGTTGCTTTTTCCTTTTCCCCAAAAACAAAAAAGCAACAAATACAAATTGCCATCGCAGATCCATCAGGGCATCCTGCCCGAAAACCAACAATAAATTTTATGAAATAAAATTTATTCAGTTTCATTTTTAAACAAACTGTACTTGCGCCATTTTTCAATTAATTGCGTCATATCATCTGGCAAGTCGCTAATAAACATCATATTTTCTTTTGTAGTTGGGTGCACAAAACCGAGCTCTTTTGCATGCAACGCCTGCCGTGGACAAATAGCAAAACAATTTTCTACAAACTGTTTGTATTTTGTATAGATAGTGCCTTTTACAATTTTTTCGCCACCATAAAAATCATCGTTAAATAATGGGTGACCTTTGTATTGCATGTGCACTCTAATTTGGTGCGTACGTCCAGTTTCAAGTCGGCATTCCACTACAGAAACATAATTAAAATTTTCGAGCACTTTATAATGTGTAATAGCTTCTTTGCCGTAATCACCTTCGGGGTATACCGTAAATAACTTTCGCTGTTTTTGGCTTCGACCCACATGACCTCTAATAGTTCCTTCGGGCTCTTCAAAATTACCCCAAACAACCGCATTATACCTGCGGTGCACTGTATGGTCAAAAAATTGTTTAGCAAGTTCGGTCATTACTTTTTGCTTTTTTGCTACAACAATTAAACCACTGGTGTTTTTATCAATACGATGCACCAAGCCATAACGGGTTAATTCTTTCTCATCTATTTCAGGGCAGTTGTGTTGTAAATGCCATGCTACGGCGTTTATCAGCGTGTTATCCGGATTGCCACTTCCAGGGTGAACAACCATACCAACAGGTTTGTTTATAATCATTAAATCATCGTCCTCAAAAACAATGTTTAAGGGAATATCCTGTGGAATTATTTCTGATGATTCAGGCGAATTTGTATCGTACACTACAATCTTATCTCCAGGTCTTGTATTGTAATTCTTTTTGATGGGCTTATCATTCACCAGCACCATTTCACTTTCAATAGCCTGCTGTATTTTGTTTCTTGTTGCACCTTCAATTCTTTGCATCAAAAATTTATCAATTCTTATGGCTTCCTGCCCTTTATCAATAACAATTACATGTTTCTCAAATAGTTCATCTGAGTCATTGCTTTCATCTTGATTAATATCTTCTATTATCATGTTTTAAATTTGATCAAGTATTCATTGCCAACTTCCAACTGCCGTCTGTAAGCTATCTTTGCAAAGTAAAACATTTTAGTACTGTATGCAATCTGTAATATTTAAAGATTTAGGGGTAATTGATTATAAATCTGCCTGGGATTATCAGGAAAAATTGCTAAAGCAGAATGTCGCAGTTAAGTCTGCCATTAGAAATGATGAGACTTTAGTAACTAAATTAGATACAATACATTACTTTTTATTATGTGAGCATTTACCCGTTTACACTTTAGGTAAAAGTGGTGATATGAAAAATGTTTTGTTGAGTGAAGAAGAATTGGAAGCTGCAAAAATTCAGTTTTTTAAAACGAATAGGGGCGGAGATATAACTTTTCATGGGCCACAACAAATAGTTGGTTACCCTATTTTAGATCTTGAAAAAATATATACTGATATTGGTAAATATCTTAGAAATTTAGAAGAGGTTATAATAATGACCATTGCTGAATATGGAATAGAAAGTCGACGAAGTGCGGGAGAAACTGGTGTCTGGATAAGTCCTGAGATTAAAGGAGAAGAAAGAAAAATTTGTGCCATTGGCGTGCGTTGTAGCCGGTGGATAACTATGCATGGCTTTGCCTTGAATGTAAATACCGATCTTGATTATTTTAAAAATATTATACCCTGCGGTATAGAAGATAAACAAGTTACTTCAATTGAAAAGGAGCTTGGTAAAAAAGTAGATTTTGATGAGGTAAAAGAAAAGCTAAAAGAAAATTTTAAAAAAGTTTTTAATGCTGAATTTCTAATTGAAGAAACAGAAACGTTATAATTTTTTAAGCTCTTTTAGTATTTGAAATTTATTATTTTCAATCATCACTCCGTTTTCAAATAATTCAAATCGATACCAACCTGTACGAACGAAATTTACTTTCTCGATAATTAAATATTCCTCTTTCAATTTAGTAAGTTCAAAAAGAAACTTTTCAGTTTCATCATAAAACTTAACGGTATATTTTTTTGTTGTCGCATCTTCTAAATGTATTACAATATTGTTATCCTTTGCTGTAAAAATCGTACTGCTTGGATAAGTTATACCAGGTTTTGTTGGCGGGAAAACAATGCCTGAATCATTGCCTAAAGGTGGAAAAGTGTACCCTTCCCCCGAAGTAGCGTCTGTTCCATAAATTTCTTTCACAGGTTTTGCAGGTGCAGTGATGATGTAAGAACCACCTTCAAACGAAACAAAAACACGGTAATACATTTTGTTGTACGGAAAATTTACATCGGCAAAACCATTCTCTCTGCTTTGTGGGCTCAATACGCTGCCAATAGTAGTAAAGTTTTGCAAACTGTCGTAAGATCGCTGAATGTTAAGGGCAGTAATTGGTTTATTGTAATTGTTTATCCAGCTTACAACAATTTTATTATTGAGATTTTTTACTTGAATAAAAGGCAAAGGCTTATCCTGTGCAAATAATAAATTTGAAAGGCTTAATAATAAAACAAATAAAAAAAACGGTTTTACCATATTTAGATAGAGGAATCTTTGCAAATATATATTGTATAGTTGCGGCTAAATTATTTGAACGCTTAAAGCTTGTTAAAGATATTTAAAAAATTAAACTGCCGGGCGGCAGTGATTTATTTCCTTGCAAGCCTCCTGTATGTAAGCAAAGAATATTGCTGCCCGGTTCAAAGTAGTCTGTTTTTATTTTATCATAGATTCCGTAGATCATTTTTGCAGTGTAAATAAAGTCAGTTGGTATTTCGGTTTCTGTATAAAACGAATTCATGAAAGCAATTAGCTCAGGCGTTTGTTTTGCATATCCATCAAAATGATAATCACTAAAAATTACCGGGGTATTATCCGCGGCTACCCCTAAATTCTGTAATCTTTCAGGTATGTCAAACATATTTTTTATTACTGGTATTGCAATAATCTCTTGCTCAGTTGTTTTCTTTAAAAGCAGCCCCGCAAGCGTGGTTGCTGTGCCTACGGCAGTACATATATGCGAAAATTTATTGGGCTTTATGAAGTCCATGATAAGTGATGCACCTTCTGCTCCTGCTGAATCATAGCCTCCTTCTGGCACCAAAGTAAAATCTCCAAATGTTTTTTTTAATGTTGATATATCATTTTCATTGTTTTCAAAGTTCCTGTAATCTTGCCTACTGATGAACTTTAAATGCATGCCCAGATCTTTGCACCTCGCCAACGTATGTGACAATATTTTGGGATCTTCGCCTCTTACAATGCCAATTGATTTTATCCCTTTTTGGTTACATAAAAAAGCCGTTGCTACAAGGTGATTAGAAAATGCTCCGCCAAAGGTGAGCAATGTTTTATTTACCGATCTTAAACATGCTTCTACGAAATAATGAAGTTTAAATAGTTTGTTTCCTGAAACATCGTCGTGTATTTTGTCGAGCCTTGCAATATTAAGCGTGACGTTTTTTTTGATAATATCATCGTTGATTATATTATCAAAACTTATATTTTGTAGACTTATGTCCATTAATTAAATGACGTTTTTTGTGGATTTCTATCTCTTTGATTCTCCTTCATTTCCTCTATTTTTGTTCAGATAACTATTTTTATTAACGGGCAACTGCAAAATTAGTATTTTATAAATATTGTAATTGTATAAATATATTTTTAAAAAAATGAAACCAACTCTTTTAATATTAGCAGCTGGCATGGCAAGTAGATATGGCAGTATGAAACAGACAGAAGGTTTTGGGCCTGATGGTGAGACAATTATGGATTACTCTATTTACAATGCCATACGGGCAGGTTTTGGCAAAGTTGTTTTTATAATAAGAAAAGATTTTGCCGATAATTTTAAAGAAGTTTTTGAGCCGAAACTAAAAGGTAAAATAGCGGTAGATTATGTTTATCAGGAATTAGAAGATTTTGTGGACACTGCTCATATGCCGGAAGGGCGCACAAAACCATGGGGAACAGGGCATGCCTTATTATGTGCAAAAGATAAAGTGCACGAGCCATTTGCAGTTATAAATGCAGATGATTTTTATGGTAAAGATTCTTTTGAAAAAGCAGCTGATTTTTTAGTAAACGAATGCGATGAAAAAACATCTGCTATTATTGGATATAAATTAGCAAACACATTAAGCGAACATGGAACAGTGAGCAGAGGCGTTTGCGAAGTAGATGAAAATAATTTACTAACGGGAATAAACGAGCGTATAAAAATATATAAAAAAGACAACGATGTAGTTTTTGAAGATGGCAATAATTTAACTGTACTAAAAGAAGATACAAATGTTTCTATGAACTTTTGGTGTTTTCATCCTTCTGTATTTTCAATCAGTGAAAACCTGTTCGCAGATTTTCCTAAAAATAATATGGACAATATTAAAGCTGAATTTTTTATACCCTACATAGCAGATTTTATTTTAAAGAACGAAGGAAGCAAAATACTTGTTATAAGTACCAGTTCGCAATGGTTTGGCGTTACATACAAAGAAGATGCGCCCGGAGTAAAAGAAAGCTTGTATAAACTAATTGAAGAAGGCGAGTACCCTAAAAGTCTTTGGGGCTAACGATACGACTTTCAAAAAAAATCCGCTGAATTTCAGCGGATTTTTTTTGATTTTTTTTAATCTCCTTTTATCATGAAAACATAATCTTTCATTTTGTCAACCTGGCCGGGCCTGTCTAAACCTTTTAAAGAAGGTACAGCGTTTATTTTAATTTTTTCATTGTCTTTAATTTTTTTCACTGCTTCTATTGCCCTGTAAATATTTGCAGATTTAATTGCATACACAACACCAGTTGCGTTGGTTTCCGTACTGGTTACAATCCCTATAAGCTCTCCGTTTTTGGTAATAACAGGCGAGCCGCTGTTACCTTCATTAGCCGCTGTGCTTATTTGGCAAAAAACGGTATCCATCAAATAGCCATTTTTTGCGCTAACATAACCTTCTCCATATACAATTTCCTGTTTAGGATAACCCAACATAAAAATGGCTTCCCCTAATTTGGCTCCCGTTTTTCTAATCGAGTAAGGTAAAGAGGGTAATCTTTTAAACGATGAATCAGTAATTTTTAAGATTGCCATATCGTTCACTATATCTACATAAACAGTGCTTGCATAAAACTGTTCTCCATTAGTGTTTTCTACAATTAGGTGGTGGGAAGCTTCTTTAATTACATGCGCATTCGTTACGATATAATTATTATTTGCATCAATTAAAAAACCTGTTGCTCTAAACCGAGAATCAAAAAGAGGTCTGGTTTTTTCAACAACAACACCGCTGTTGACGATTTCATTTAATTTGTTTTCTATTTTCCGGGTTTTTTCAGCTTCCTTATTTATTTTATCAATCAGGGGCTTAATATTGGTTTTTCCACCAGTATTAACTGTTGAAACCGCTGTGGCTATTAGTAAAGAAACCAGGCCTGCAATGGAGGCAGCAACTGCTATATCCTTCTTATAACGCTGCCAAATTTGTACAATTTTAGATGGTGCTTTGGCAACATTTCTTGTAAGAAAATTTTCCTTTGTTAATTTATTTTCAACTTCTGTAAGCAATGTTTTAAAATTCTTTTTCTGACTGTGTTTATCCAGTTGGTTCAAAAAGAAAATTTGTTCCACAACGGCCTGATCAAGTTCGGGATTTTTTTTTCTTAAGTCCTCAAAATAAATTTTTTCTTCGGCTGACATTTCTCCGTTCACAAATCTTTCAGCAGCATCTATTAGTAGAATATCTTCCATTAATCTAAATTTTTATATTGTGCAAAAAATAGTTTCTTTAATCGCACAAGGCACTTATATTTTTGTGTTTTTGCATTATCGGCGTTTGTGTAACCAAACTCCTGTGCTATTACATTCATATGTTTTTTTTGAAGGTAATAGGCTTCCAAAAGGCTTTTACATGGTTCACCAACTTTGCTCATAGCACTCTCCATTATATTAAAATCATTCTGTAGTTTCAAATGGTTTTCAACTTCATCTTCAACAGGTACGGTTTCTTCTATCCAATCTGCCTGAGAAATATATCGCTGTTGTTGTTGCAGTTTTTTCAACCATAATCTTCTGGCTACAGAATATAAAAAAGTTTTTAAAAGACACTGTAACTCAAAATTACCTGCTTTAATTTTTTCGTACAGCACTATAATTGTTTCCTGAAACAAATCTGCTGCATCATCTTTACTTCCCGCATTTGCCAAAACCAAAGATTGTATCATTAAGTAATGCTGTCGGTACAATTGTTCAATAGAACTTGGTTCCTCAGCCGCAATACCTTCCAGTAATATTAAATCTTGTTCTAATGTACTCACCTGGTAACGTTATTTATTAATACAAATTAATGGAATTAGTAACCCAATATGCAACAAAAAATAAATTTTAAATAATTGGGTTACCTTTTTTAACTCTCGGTATTAATAATCAAATTATAATTTTAAACTTAACAAACAAACAAAATGAAAAAATTACTTGCAATCGCAGTTATAGCAGCATCATTCGCAGCTTGTAACGAGAAAAAAGCAGAAGAAACAAAAGTAACTAAGGATACTGCTGTTGTTGTAACTCCTGATACAACTACAATTGTAAAGCCAGATACTAGTAAAGTTGTAACTACAACGACTACTACGGTTGATACAATGAAAATGAAGAAGAAATAATTTACGATTCTTTTGACAAAGCAATCATGGCCATTCCGGTTTTCCGGAGTGGCTTTTTCTTTTTTTGCAAATAGTCAAATATTTTAAATTGCCCACTGTAACTTTACCTTGAATGGTTTTAAATTTTTAAAATAACACCTGCGTTTTTAAAAAATGGTATGAAAACTTTACAAACAGATTTTTCGGGGCAGATTGTTACTAATTATTTCGGTGCATCTTTTAATGATATAAATGGATTATCCGATCCCCAAAAAATCATCATTATTACTGAAGAGCACATTTTTAAGTTGCATGAGCAAAAATTCGAAAATTTTAATGTGCTTTTGGTTAAGGGGAAAGAAAAACACAAAACTCAGGGTACCATAGATTTTATCATAAATAGATTACTGGAGTTAAATATTGATAAGTCATGGCTAATTGTAGGGGTTGGTGGCGGTGTTATTACAGATATGGTAGGTTACGTTGCAAGTGTTTTTAAAAGGGGTATAAATCTAGGCCTAGTGCCTACTACTATTTTAGCAATGACTGATGCCGCAATAGGGGGGAAAAACGGAATAAATGTTGGCAAATATAAAAACATGGTAGGTACAACTTACAGACCGTCATTTATTTTATTCGATTACAGTTTTCTTGATACGTTACCAAAAACTGAATGGGTAAATGGATTTGCCGAAATTATAAAACATGCTTGTATAAAAGATGAAGAAATGTTTTATCAGCTTGAAAAAAAGACTATTGATGACTATATTAAAGATAGAACGGCTACAACTCAATTAATTGAACGAAATGTTGCAATTAAAACTGCCGTAGTAGTGGCTGATGAGTTTGAAAAGGCGGATCGTTTTCAACTTAATTTTGGACACACTTTTGGACATGCAATTGAAAATTTATATGCTCTTCCACATGGCCACGCTGTAAGTATTGGTATGGTAATGGCGGCAAAAGTTTCCGTAGAGGTAAATAATTTTGATAGCATATCAGTAGATAGGTTGAAAAACTTGCTTGTGCTATATGAATTGCCTATCACCCAAAAAATAAATAGACCTGAAGTATTAGAACTTTTAGTAAAAGATAAAAAGAGAGCAGGCGATAGCCTCAATTTTGTTCTTTTAAATAAAATCGGAGAGGGCACTGTTAAAAAATTATCCTTTGATAATATTGCATCACTTTTAGATCAAACTTTATAATGAGGGTAGTTGTTTCTCCGTCAAAATTAATTGCAAGTTTGCCAGCTCCTGCATCAAAAAGTAGTATGCAAAGGGCATGTGCGGCTGCACTTTTACACAATGGCACAACCCATATTCACAACCCAGGTATAAGCAACGACGATAAAGCTGCTTTAAATATTATTCAACAGCTTGGTGCAAAAGTTACAGTAGATTTCGATAAAATAGTAATTGAGTCAAAAGGTTTTTCTGCTGAAAATATAATTAATGAGAAAAATATATTATGTGGGGAAAGTGGTTTATCATTTAGAATGTTTGCCCCAATCGTTGCCTTGTCATCAACTACTATTAATTTATCGGGATCAGGTAGTTTATTAAAACGACCAATGATTTTTTTCGACGAAATATTTCCGCAGTTGCAAGTTGATGTAGTTTCAAATGATGGGTTTTTACCGTTACAAATAACTGGTCCTCTTCAACCAAAAAATATAACCATAGATGCTTCTTTAAGTTCTCAATTTTTAACAGGGCTTTTGTTTGCTTTTGGTGCTGCTTCAAAATGTGATGTTACAATCTCAGTAAATAATTTAAAAAGTGGTCCCTATATCGATCTAACTTTAGATGTAATGAGGAGGTTTGGTTTTAATATTATCAATAGCGATCATCAACAATTTATAATAAAAACTAAATCTTCTGTTGAAAATTTAATAGAATATACTGTGGAAGGTGATTGGAGCAGTAGTTCGTTTTTATTGATTGCCGGCGCTGTTAGTGGCACAGTAAAAGTTATTGGGTTAGATGAGAATTCTGCACAGGCAGATAAAGCAATTCTTTCAGCGTTAAAAAGTTGTGGTGCTGTTATTAATAAAAAAGAAAATTCAATTGAAATTTCTTCTACCTATCTAAGCGCCTTTACCTTTGATGCTACTGATTGCCCTGATTTATTTCCACCCCTAGCCGTGCTTGCTGCGTATTGTAATGGAACATCAAAAATTACAGGAATACACAGACTCGTTGCTAAAGAAAGCAACCGAGCGGAAACATTAAAAGAAATTTTTGGGAAGATGGGTATTGAAATTCTTCTTTTAGAAGATGAAATGCATATTACAGGTGGTGAAATAAAATCTGCTGTTGTATCATCTCATCATGATCATAGAATAGCAATGGCTGCTGCTGTTGCTGCGTTAGGAGCCACTGGGAATATTGAAATTGAAATTGCTGAGGCAATTAATAAATCGTATCCGCAGTTTTACAATGATTTGAAAAAAATGGGAACGGAATTAAATTTTATTGAAGAATAATTTTTTATCATGAATAGTTTTGGAACTTTATTTAGAGTAAATATTTTTGGAGAATCTCACGGTCCATCTGTTGGAATAACGGTTGATGGTTGCCCTGCAGGTATACCGCTTTTGGCAGCAGACTTTGTCGCCGATATAGAAAGGCGCAAGGGTGGGTCACAGCCCGGTACAACTCCAAGAAAAGAAGATGATATTCCAATTTTTTTGTCTGGTGTTTTTAATGATAAAACAACAGGTGCACCACTTACTATAATTTTTGAAAACAACAATACACGTAGTGGTGATTATGTAAAGCAAAGAGATGTACCACGGCCGGGGCATGCTGATTTAACAGCCTCACAAAAGTTTGGTGGATACGAAGATTTTAGAGGTGGAGGTCATTTCAGTGGTCGCTTAACTGTTTGTCTTGTAGCTGCTGGTGTGGTGGCAAAAAAGATAATTAATCACGCTAGCCCCCAAATTAATTGTGTCGCAACATTATTAGAAGTTGGTGGTGAAACAGATATTGAGAAAGGAATTGAAAAGGCTATGAAACTTGGTGATAGCGTTGGTGGAATTGTAGAATGCACAATAAAAAATATACCTGTAGGTTTGGGAGAACCATTCTATGACTCTGTCGAATCGCTTTTAAGCCATGCAGTTTTTGCTATCCCTGCGGTAAAAGGAATTGAATTTGGTGCTGGCTTTGCTGCCGCAAAAATGTTAGGTTCCGAGCATAATGATGCTATACAAAATAGTAATGGAGTTACGCTCACCAATAATGCCGGTGGTATTTCAGGTGGCATAACAAACGGCAATGATATTGTTTTTAGAATTGCCGTTAAACCAACTTCGTCTACTCCTAAACCTCAGCAAACTTTTAACAAAGCTACAGAACAAATAGAAGCATTTTCTGTGAGAGGCCGCCATGATTTATGCATTGCATTGCGGGTTCCTGTGGTGCTGGAAGCAGTTACTGCAATATGTATTGTGGATCTTTTATTGTTAGAACAAAAGATAGTAAGGGTTGCTAAGTTTTAATTTTTTACAAAAAAGCAATTGTTTAAAATTACAATGGGTTGATATATTGAATTTTCTAATTAACCTCTATCTCGTCAACAAATAACCAGGCAGTTGTACCTGCACCGGGGTTGCCACTAGGTATTATGCCAAAGTTTTCGGCAATAACTTTAATATACTTTACTTTTATTGATTTTTTGGCTGGAGAAAAAGTTATTTTATTTATTAGGTTGCTGCTGCCTTCCGTAATAAGAATCTCGTCTACCGGAAACGTAAAGTTTATGCCGTCGTCACTTACCAAAACTTTTATGCTGTTTAGTTTTGGTGGATATATCCAGCTTGCTGTACGTGTAAATGTGTGTACCATAACTTCACTTAATTCAATTACATCACCCATATTTATAACTGCTTCCAAATCTTTACCTAAAAAGCCAAGAAATTCTGCAGATTTTGCCATGCCTTTGGTATTCTGTATGCCATCAACCAAAGAAAAAGCACCGCTGCCGCTGTAAGAATCATTGGGTTCGTTTTTTAAAGTTATCAGTTTGCCGCTTGCTTTATTAATTTTAAAGTCTTGTTTAATCCATTTGCTATTTACAATACCATTTTTATCGGCTGTGGCTGCTTCATATTCGCCGGTTTCATTTATTGCAACTGGCTGTGTATAATCCTTAACAGGCTTGCCATTCATCTTTAAAAAAATATTTGCATCTTTATTTTTAGTTTCGAGTTTCCAACCTGTTTTATTATCCGGCATTTTAATTACGGCGCCTTTTAAATCGTAGTAAGCAGTGCTGTAATTATAACCCATTGCTTTATATTTCTCAAGAAGAAATGGTAAACGCTGTTCAAAATCCTCCATAGTTCGCTTTCCTTTTGCACGCCATAAAACCTCTGCTAATGCAGCCATACGTGGTAATACCATGTATTCAACTTTGCTTTCGTTGGTTATGTATTCCGTCCATAGGTTGGCCTGTGCACCGAGTATGTTATTAGATTGTGCTTTTGTAAGTGCCGTTGGTACAGGTTCATAATTATATACTTTTTCCAATGGTAAATAACCGCCAATGGTAACACTATCTTCATTGCTGCTTTGTGAGTGATCAAAATAACAATGGCTTTGAGGCGTCATCACTACATCATGATTTTCTTTTGCCGCTGCAATTCCACCTTCCGTGCCACGCCAACTCATTACGGCGGCATTTGGGGCAAGTCCTCCTTCCAAAATTTCATCCCATCCAATTATTTTTTTGCCTTTGCTGTTTACATATTTTTCTATTCGTTGTATAAAATAACTCTGTAAGCCATGTTCGTCCTTTAAGTTTTTTTCTTTTATTAACTTCTGGCAAAATGGCGAACGTTTCCAGTTTTCCTTTGGGCATTCATCTCCACCAATATGAATGTATTTAGATGGAAATAATTGCATTACTTCATCGAGTACATTTTCAATAAAATTAAAAGTATAATCTGTCGGCGTAAATACATCATTAAAAACTCCCCATGTTTGTTGTACGTGTTTGCCTCTCCGGCTTCCTGCCCATGCTGTTGCTGAATCTATCTCCGTGTCCTCATTTGGGAAACAACTTAGTTGCGGGTATGCAGCAATTGCTGCTGATGCATGACCTGGCATTTCAATTTCGGGAATTACATTAATATATCTTTCTGAAGCATATTTTACAATTTCCTTTATTTGCTCCTGTGTATAAAAGCCACCGTATTGCAGGGCATCATTGCCTTTGCCTGGATAACGATCAATAATAGTTCCATTTCTGTAACCACCTATCTGTGTAAGCAAAGGGTATTTTTTAATCTCTATTCGCCAACCCTGATCGTCCGTTAAGTGCCAGTGAAAAGTATTGTACTTGTGCATAGCAAGCAGATCAATGTATTTTTTTATGAATGCTATAGGAAAGAAATGCCTTGACACATCTAAGTGCATTCCTCTATACGTAAACCTTGGCGCATCTGCAATAGACAGTTGAGGAATAGAAATGGACTCAATTGTTTTTTTAGCAGGTATTAATTGCAGAAGCGTTTGAAGTCCGTTAAAGAGCAAAGTATCATCTGGAGCTTCTAATTCGATTTTTGTCCTAAATACTTTTAAGGAATAGCCATCTTTTGATGAATTGTTTTTCTTTACAAAAAATTGAATACAATTTTTATTGGTTACCGTTTGCTTGTTATTATACGGGGCACTTTTTAAGGATAAACCTGTCAGGATTTTTACCTGATCACTAAAATATTTTGCAAGTTTTTCTGTGGCTTTGCCGTAAATTATTTTTGTTTCCGAGGATAATTTAAAATAACCCTTTCCTATTTTTACGTCGTTAGGGTAAGGGACCACATTAATTTTATTTTGCGCAAAGCAAATTTTACAACAAAAGATAATAGTTACAATAGAAACCATTTTTAACATGCTAATATTTTAATATTGGTAAAATAATTTTGCTTGCATTCTTTTTATCGTGATAAATACGGATAGTAGCTTTTTGAAAATCACTTTCATTTGCATTGGGGATGCGCATAAATTTTTGGGGATTTCTATCAATAAGCGGAAACCAGCTACTTTGTATCTGTATCATTATCTTATGACCTTTTTTAAATGTGTGGGCAACATCGTTCAAATCAAATTTTACATTGGTAACCTTATTTAAAGTAAATGGTTTTGGTGTAAAAAAACTCTCTCTAAATTTTCCACGCATTACTTCGGCTCTCACCAATCTTTGTAAACCCGCCATTTCAGTGCCTTTAGCAACAAAGGATGGTATCGGTTCATCATCAGGCAGCACATCAATAACTTTTACAATAAAATCTGCATCCGTTGTAGATATTGATACTTGAAGATCTGCAATAACTTTTCCTGCTAGTGTAACATCTTTGTTCAAAATATCGGTTTCAAATAAAACAACGTCTTTTCTTTCAGCAGCAAATCGCTGGTCTTCGGCCATATATTCATTATTTCTGTTGCCTTGAACAACTTTTGTGTAAGGAACAGGATTTGCAGGGTCACTTACATATTCATCATAGTTATTTGCGAGTGTGGATTTTGCTTTTGACAGCTTTTTGTTAGGTTGTAAAAAAAAAGTGGTTTCAACAGTTTTCTTTGGTGGCCATACATCGTATTGTTTCCATTTGTTGGTGCCTGTTTCAAAAACAGTCGCTTCTGCAGCAGTGAATTTGCCTTTATCCTTAAGGTAATAATTAAAGAACATTGTCTCCAAACTATCTTGATAATATTTGCTTGTATTGGTCCCAAAATCATGGGTAGTAAATTTATTCCAATCAGCGCCAGCCCAGGCTCCATGTGTCCATGGTCCCATAACAAGATGATTTCTATTGTCAGGATTTTGCTTTTCAATAGCTTTATATGTATTGAGTGCACCATACAAATCTTCTGCATCAAACCAGCCTCCTACAACCATTACAGCAGGTTTTATATTTCTTAGATATGGACGAATATTTCTTGCCTGCCAATAATCATCGTAAGTATCGTGTTGTAAATATTCGTTCCAAATATAACTTCTGTTGTTGTAATATTTTGCTGATTGCGTATTCTTTAAAGGACCCAATTTTAAGAAAAAGTTATAAGCATCCTTTGTGTCATAATTAAATATTTGAGAGCCGTAATCTTCAACGGGGCCATTTCTTTCTTTACCAAAATAGTTCATAAAACTAAAATTATCGAGTAAAAAAAATGCGCCATTGTGGTTAGCATCGTCTCCAATAAACTCGTCTGTTACCGGTGCCTGAGGGCTTACTGCTCTTATTGCAGGATGTGAATTTGGTAATGAAGCAGTAGCATAAAAACCCGGATAAGAAATACCGTATAATCCTGCACGACCGTTGTTGTTTTTTATATTTTTTACAAGCCAGTCAACCGCATCATATGTATCGCTGTTTTCATCTACTTCTTTACTTGTCTTTTTGTGGGAGATAAAAGGTGTTACTTCTAAATTAACACCCTCGCTCATATAGCGACCACGAACATCTTGATATACAAAAATGTATTTTTCCTTCATCAAGTTTGTATTCGGTCCAATTCTATTTGCAAAAACAGTATCACCATAAGGACCGGCAGAGTAAGGCGTACGCTCAATTAAGAAAGGGTATTTTTCCGAGTCATCTTTTGGGATATAAATGATAGTTTTCAATTTTATTCCGTCCCTCATTACAATAGAAGTATCTACTTTTATAAAATTTTCTTTTACAAAATTATTTTTTACTTGTGCTGAAACAATGCTTGAATAAAAAACAAAAACTGCTAAAATTGTTTTGTTCATATTAGTTTTTTAAAACAGGCAGAATAAATTTGGTTTGGTTGATTCCGTCATGGTAAATTTTAATATTTGCTTTTTTATAATCTTTTTCGTCTGCATTGTAAATATTCATAAACTGCTGTGGGTTGCGGTCTGCAAGCGGAAACCAACTACTTTGAACTTGTATCATTAACCTGTGACCTTTTTTAAAAGTATGTGCCACATCTGGTAAAGCATATTTTACATGCGTAATTTTATTGGGTGTAAAAGCTTCAGGTTTTTCAAAGCTGTTTCGGTATTTTCCTCTCATTATTTCTCCCCTTACCAACATTTCATATCCCCACATTGGATAATCTTTTCCATTGCTTACGCTGCCGGCAGGATATTCAAAATTATCTGGAAAAACATCTATTATCTTAACCACAAAATCTGCATCGGTAGTTGAAATAGCTGTTGCAATATCAGCAATTACAGGACCTGCAAGGGTTAAATCATCATCTAAAACAGCTGTTTTAAAAGTAAGTACATCGGGTCTACGTTCTGCAAAACGCTGGTCATCTGTCATATATTCTCTGGTACGTCTGTTGTGTACATCTTCGGTATAAGGAACTGGGTGAGCAGGATCACTTGTATATTCACTAAAAGACTGTGGCTGCTTTTTTAAATCTTCTGGTTTAAAGAAACTGTAAGGATTTGTAAAACTTAATGTGTTATTATTTCCTATAAACACTGCTCGATTTTCCACCTCAATTGGCGGCCATTGGCTCAATTTTTTCCATTTATTTTCTCCGGTAAAAAATATATTTGCCTCGGCAATGTCACTTACAGATCCTTTGTTTTTTAAGTAATAATTAAAAAAGGGAACTTCTATATTATTTTGAAAATATTCAGAGGTATTTGAAAGAAACCTAGCATTTCCTAAAAAACTTCCTTCTCTGCTCCATTGTCCGTGGTACCAAGGCCCCATAACAATGCTAGATGTAGTTTGTGGGCTTTGTTTTTCTGTTGCTTTGTAAGCATTCCATGCGCCCCAACAATCTTCGGCATCAAACAATCCTCCCACCCAAAGCATTGCGGGTTTTACGTTGTATATTCCATTGCGAGCATTGCGTGCTTGCCACCAAGCATCGTAATTTGGGTGTTGGTACATTTGATGCCAAAATTTAATGCTGTCGCCAATAAGCCTATCCAAATTTTTGGGTGTACCCTGCTCTAGATAAAATTTATAATTATCCTTTACATCTGTTTTAAACCCTTCCCCGTAGTCCATTGTCGGTTTTGGATGGGGTTTGCCAAAAGTTGGGTAAAAAGAAAATCCATCCATAGCAAACAACGCACCGTTGTGGTGAAAATCATCGCCAATAAACCAATCAGTAACTGGAGCTTGCGGGCTTACAGCTTTTAAAGCAGGGTGGTTGCTCAGTGCAGCTTCGGTAGAATAAAACCCCGGGTAGGAAGTGCCGAACACACCTGCATTGCCATTGTTATTTTCTATATTTTTTACCATCCAGTCAATGGCATCATAAGTATCGCTTGCTTCATCTATTTCCTTTCCTTTTTTATTTTTATTGAATGGTCGAACATCTTCAAAAACACCTTCACTCATGTAACGGCCACGTACATCCTGTAGCACAAAAATGTAATTTTCTTTTACGTAAGCACTTTTGTAACCTGACCAAATTGCTGCATATTTATCCTCGCCGTAAGGAGCACAAGAGTAGGGTGTTCTCGTAATTAAAAATGGATGTTTTTCATTTTTATCATTTGGTATATAAAACGATGTAAAAAGTTTTACACCATCTCTCATGGTTATATAAATTTCTTTTTTTATGTAGTTCTCTTTAAAATATTTTTCATTTATATCTTGCGCAGTGGCACAAAATGAAAAGACAAGCATACATGCTATTGATAGTAATTTGTACATTGTGTAAATTTAATTTGAACCCTCAATTTAATAAAACATAACTGCTTTGCCATGAATAATGATGAAAGGTTGGTTGAACGTTTTTTTACAGCATTTCAAAAATTGGACGCAAAGGAAATGAACGCTTGTTACAGTGATGATGTGGCTTTTTATGACCCGATGTTTGAACTGCTACGTGGCGATGAGGCAAAAGCAATGTGGGCGATGCTTTGTGAGAACGCCAAAGATTTTTCCCTGCTGTTTGACAAAATACAGAATTTGGATGATGGTTACTATACTTGTAACTGGACAGCTTCTTATACATTTTCCAGAACCGGAAGAAAGGTTGTGAACATGTGTAAAGCACACATGAAAATTGAAAATGGCTTTATAATTGAGCACAGCGATGGTTGGAGTTTGCACAAATGGAGTGCACAGGCAATTGGAATACCCGGCCAACTTTTAGGATGGGCAGGTTTTTTTAGAAGGAAATTAAAAAATACGGCAAAACGAAATTTGATGCATTATATAGAGAATAACTAAAATAAAAACACGCAGCATTAAATAAATATTTTATAAAAAATCGGAAATGAATTCGCATTCACCTCCGATTGAGCAATTTTTGAAATTGTATTTACATTATTCCACTTTTGTTATTTTTATAGTATTTGTTGGTAAATGCATAGCAACCGGCGTACTTCCTGTATTTACAACGATGTCATCTTTTTTTACAAAACCTCTTTGTTTCAATACTTCAATCTGGTCAAAAATAATTTCATCAAGGCTTTCTTCTTCACCATAATAAAATGCACGAACACCCCAGCTCAAACTTAGCTGGCTAATAAGCGTGCGTTCTTTACTAAAAATATAAAGGGGAGATTTTGGTCTATAACTGCTTAACATAAAAGCTGTGTAACCGCTTTGTGTCATTCCCACAAGGGCAGTAGCTTGGGCATCTTTTGCAAGTTTGCATGCACTGTAACAAATAGCGTCGCTAACAAAAGAAGGGGAGTGGGGTTGTGGTGTAAGGATATCATCACGGTCATAATCGTACACCGTTTTTTCAACTTCCATAATAATTTTACTCATGGTTTCTACTACAAGCGTAGGATAAAGCCCAGTGGCCGTTTCACCGCTAAGCATTACTGCATCTGCACCTTCCAATACTGCGTTGGCAACATCACTTACCTCACTTCTGTTTGGTTTTGTGCGGTCAAGCATACTTTCCATCATTTGTGTTGCAACAATTACGGGCTTTGCACGATGCATACATTTTCTAATAATATCTTTTTGTATAACCGGTACTTGCTCAATTGGAACTTCAACACCCAAGTCACCGCGGGCTACCATCACTCCATCACTTTCTATAATAATATCTCTAAGGTTTTTTAAAGCCTCAGGCATTTCAATTTTCGCAATTACTTTTATTTTGCTGTCGTTTGCTTTTAAAATCTTTTTTAGGTTTATGATGTCTTCCGCTTTTCTTACAAAAGAAAGTGCTACCCAATCTAGTTTTTGTGCAATAATAAATTCAAGGTCTGCAAAGTCTTTTTCAGTCATAGATGGCATCGTAAGAGTACTGTCGGGAAGGTTAACACCTTTTTTTGGAGTTAACACACCACCCAAGGTTACACGCATCAAAACTTCTTTGTCGTTTAATACTTTTACAACGCTTAACTCCATTTTACCATCATCTAAAAATATACGTTCGCCTATTTTTACATCGGTTGTAAGATTTGGATAAGACACATAGATTTTCTCATTTGTGCCAACCATCTTTTCAATTGTAAAAATAAACTCATCGCCATCTTTTAAAATAAGTTTACCATTTTCTAATTCACCTACCCGAAGTTTTGGACCTTGTAAGTCACCTAAAATTGCAATGTTATAAGGCTCTTCTTTAATAATTCTTCTCACATGGTTAATTACAGCTAGTTTGTCTTCATAAGCACCATGCGAAAAATTTAAACGAAAAACATTCACCCCTGCTTTTACGAGCGATAACAGTTTTTCATAAGTATCACATGCAGGGCCGACGGTTGCTACAATTTTTGTTCTTTTTTGCGAGTGTTGAATCCCTGCTTCCTTGTCCATATTGGCATGCAGGTATTTTGTAAGATTTTTTGACATTTTTATAAATTAGTTCTTTAATATTTTTTTGAAAATTAAATTTTATGTAGCAAGGATCTTTACAATCTTCATCCATTCATCACTAATACGTTGTTTCTTTTTTACAGCTTCGTCCAAAGGTGTATAATTCATTTTGTTGTTAACGATCCCAATAAAAACATTGAATCTTTCTTCCATAAAACATTCTATAGCATGGTACCCCATTCTACTTGCTATAACCCTGTCAAAACAACTGGGCGAGCCTCCCCTTTGTATATGCCCTAAAATACATACCCTAAGATCCTGATCGGGTATTTGCTTTTTTATATGTTTTGCTAATTCATCTGCGCCACCAAATTCTTCGCCCTCTGCCACCACAATCAGGTTCACGAGTTTTTTTCTTCCCTGTTTTTCTTTCAACGATGTTACTAAATCAATGTAACTTGTTTTTCTCTCTGGTATTAAAATATGCTCTGCGCCTGTTGAAATACCGCTGTGTAGGGCAATATATCCTGCATCTCGGCCCATAACTTCTATAATAAAAAGTCTGTCATGGGCATCTGCAGTATCTCTTATTTTGTCTATGGCTTCTACTGCAGTATTTACAGCCGTATCAAAGCCTATGGTAAAATCAGTACCTGCAATGTCTTTATCAATTGTACCCGGTAAACCAATACAAGGAATATCATATTCATTGCTAAAAATTTGTGCTCCTCTAAAACTTCCGTCACCGCCAATGATAACCAAGCCTTCTATACCATGCTTTTTTAAGTTCTCGTAAGCAAGAGCTCTGCCCTCTTTGGTTAAAAACTCGTTAGATCTACTCGTTTTTAAAATGGTGCCACCCCGCTGAATGATATTTGCTACGCTTCTACTTTCCATCTTCTGAATTTCGCCTTCCACCATACCACTATAGCCACGCATAATGCCATACACTTCCATTCCATGGTATATGCCGGTTCTTACAACTGCTCGTATAGCTGCATTCATACCTGGGCTATCACCACCACTTGTAAGTACTCCGATTTTTGTAATTTTTTTCTTCATCAATATGTCTGTTCAATTTAAGTTATCCGGTTAATTTTTACATTCTCTCCGGTACGTTTGCGCCCAATAATTGCATTCCACTTTTTAATATGTTTGCCGTTAACATTGCAAGTTTTAATCGAAGTTGTTTTTTTTCTTCATTTTCTGCTTTACCAATTGATAATTCACTGTAAAAAGTATTAAATGTTTTTGCCAAAGTGAAAATATACCCTGCCACTTTCGATGGATCCATTTCTTTTCCTGCTTCCAATAAAACAGAAGGAAACTGTTCAGCAACAACAACGATGTCTCTTTCACTTTTTAAAAGCGGCGCAGCTATCGTATGTGTCGAATTAAAAGCTTCTTTTCTTAAAATGCTTTTTATGCGTGCATATGTATATTGAATGAAAGGTCCAGTAAATCCATGAAAATCGATTGATTCTTCAGGATTAAATATCATTCTTTTTTTAGGATCTACCCTTAGCAAATAAAACTTCATTGCACCTAAACCTATGGTGTTATAAAGTTCTACCAATTCATCTGGCGTAAAATCTTTTACTTTCCCTAGTTCTTCAGTGTGCCTGCGGGCAGTATTTATCATTTCTTCCACCAATTCATCTGCATCAACAACTGTTCCCTCTCTGCTTTTCATTTTGCCACTTGGTAATTCTACCATGCCATAACTTAAATGATGTATTGCATCAGCAGAGGCAACGCCCAATTTTTGAGCAATTAATTTGAGTACTTTCATGTGGTAATTTTGCTCATCGCCAATTACATAAATACTTTCATCAATATTATACTCATCATTTTTTTGCTGTGCAAGTCCAATGTCCTGGGTTATGTAAACACTTGTGCCATCTTTTCGGAGCACAAGTTTTTCATCAAGCCCATCTCCCGTGAGATCTATCCATACACTTCCATCTTCTTTTTTGTAAAACACATTTTTTTCCAGTCCTAATTCCACAATTTTTTTACCTAACAAATAAGTGTTGCTTTCGTAGTAAGTTCTGTCAAAATCACTTCCAATTGTCTTATAAGTAACATCAAAACCCTCATAAACCCAACCATTCATTGTTTTCCATAAATCAATAATCTCAGGCTTACCGGCTTCCCAGTCCTGCAACATTTGCTGGGTTGCCAGCATAATAGGAGCTTGCTTTTCAGCCTCTTTTTGTGTAATACCTGTTGCTACTAATGCAGCTACCTGTATTTTATATTCGTCATTAAATTTTACGTAATATTCTCCTACAAAATGATCTCCTTTTGTTTTGGTAGATTGCGGAGTAGCTCCGTTGGCAAACATTTGCCAAGCTATCATACTTTTACAAATATGAATACCTCTATCGTTAACTATGCAACTTTTAAATACCTTATATCCACATGCTTTTAAAATTTCAGCAACTGACCATCCTAGAAAATTATTTCTTAAATGACCCAGGTGAATTGGCTTGTTGGTATTTGGAGAAGAATATTCAACCATCACCTTTTTGCCGTTGATGGCATGTTTGCCGAAGCAAATATCAGCATATTGGTTATCTACTAACTTCAACCAAAAGCTATCTGCAACAACAATATTTAAAAAGCCCTTTATAATATTAAAACTTACAAAAAAATCAGGGTAGTTTTTAATTAGTTCACTACCAAGCTCTTGGCCTAGTTGTTCAGAGTTTTTCTTAGTAGCTTTTAAAAGAGAAAATAACACAACGGTATAATCTCCTTCAAATTCAGGTTTGGTTTGGTTTATTTGAAAATCTTTCTCTGTGAAAGTTTGGTTATATAGATTGGTTAAACTATTTACTACAGCCTTCTGTAGCTTTATTACAATGCTCATGTGATCAAAAATAATGAAAAGAACATAAAAACCCTAATGGGTCCAATTTCATAACAATATAAACATCTCTAAATGAGCTTTTGTTAGGATTGAATTCTTTATATTTTTTGGACGACATGCATATTAATGCAATTAAATTATTTTTTATTGGTTACTTTTGCGCCCATTTTATATAATTATGATTAGTGTAAATAATGTTACCCTCGCTTATGGCAAAAGGGTTTTGTTTGACGAAGTAAATACCAGTTTTACCAAAGGGAATTGTTACGGCGTTATCGGTGCCAATGGTGCGGGTAAATCGACATTTCTTAAAATAATAAGTGGCGAACTGGAACCAAATAAAGGAACAGTAAGCATCTCGCCAGGAGAACGGATGGCAGTATTGGCGCAAAACCAATTTGCATTTGATGAGATAACTGTATTAAACACAGTTTTGATGGGGCACGAAAAAATGTGGAAAATTCAGCACCAAAAAGATACATTATACGCAAAAGAAGATTTTAGCGAAGCTGATGGAATAAAAGCTGGCGAACTGGAAGAACAATTTGGCGAAATGGGTGGATATACTGCCGAGAGTGATGCGGCGACTTTGTTAAGCGAGCTTGGTGTTAAGGACGAATTACACCAGGTTTTAATGAAAGATATTAGTGCCAACTTAAAAGTAAGAGTATTGCTTGCACAGGCTTTATTTGGTAACCCTGATATTTTATTGCTCGATGAACCTACCAACAACTTAGATGTTGAAACTATTGCATGGCTGGAAAACTTTTTGGCAGATTATCAAAATATTGTTTTGGTTGTTAGCCACGATCGTCACTTTTTAGATGCAGTTTGTACGCACGTAGCCGATGTGGATAAGGGTAAAATAAAAATTTATACTGGTAACTATACCTTTTGGTACGAAAGTTCTCAATTAGCATCAAGACAGGCATCCGATAAAAATAAAAAAGCAGAGGAAAAGAAAAAAGATCTACTTGAATTTATTGCACGTTTTTCTGCAAATGCAAGTAAAAGCAAGCAGGCCACAAGTAGAAAAAAGGCGCTGGATAAATTGGTATTTGAAGATATTACCGCAAGTAGCCGTAAGTATCCCGGAATAATATTTAAACCTGAAAGAGAAGCGGGTAATGATATTTTGAAGGTTGAAAATCTTTCAAAGAAAGTTGATGGGAAATACCTGTTCAAAAATTTAAATTTTGATATTCAAAAAACAGATAAAGTCGCTTTTCTTAGTCGTGACCCAATGGCACTCACGACTTTTTTTGAAGTGATAAATGGAAAAACTCCCGCTGATACAGGTGAATATATATGGGGCACAACTATCACTACAGCCTATTTGCCAAACGACAACACTGAATTTTTTGAAGGAAGCGATCTTAACCTGATGGATTGGCTTCGTCAATACGTACCGCCACAAACCAAAGATGTAGATGAAGATTTTATACGTGGATTTTTAGGGAAAATGTTGTTTACAGGAGATGAAATTTTAAAGAAAACAAATGTACTTAGTGGCGGTGAAAAAGTACGTTGTATGCTCAGCAAGATGATGCTGCAAAACCCTAATGTATTGATGTTAGATGAACCAACTAACCATCTTGATCTGGAAAGTATTATAGCCTTTAATGACAGTATGGTGAATTTTCCCGGAGTTGTTCAGCTTACCACTCATGATCACCAGTTTATGCAAACGGTTGCAAACCGAATAATTGAAATTACCCCTAAAGGAATGATTGATAAATTAATGAGCTATGATGAGTATTTAGCAGATGAAAGAGTAAAAGAAGTAAAGGAAGAATTGTATAGCTAAAAAAATTGCGACTCTAAACATTACCATATATAATTGAAGCTGCTTACCAATATCATTGATGTATTTTATCCGCCTTTTAAAAGGCTTATGCC
>JBBRPX010000016.1:0-29607 GCA_038227505.1 Chitinophagales bacterium | reverse complement strand
ACGGTTATAGCAGTGTTTAAAACGCCTTCAATATTAAAGGACAGTTTAATTAAAATAGTAGAAATGATGAACCCAGAATTTCTGATTACCTGATTAAACTTATCTGTATGCAAAAAAGAAAAGAGTAGCAAAAGAACATCTATCATTATTAAAACTGTAAAAAATTCATCAAAGAAAATTTTATTGGTATTTTTTATTGAAATGGCTGTTTGATTTGTCAGATAAAAAGTTTCATATATCCAATAACTGAAATTGTACATAGCAAGTATTATAAATACGGGAACCAAGATGGTAGCGATTATTTTTTTTAGGTTAATAAATTTTTCCATCTCTATGGAAGTTTTTTGCTGAGGTTTTATGTTTACCGTTTTGTAAAAAATATAAATGAGATAAAATAAGATAAGCACTGCAATTACATCCAACGTAAATAGTAAGTCTTCTTTCTTGGCAAACCAGTTATTTGTAAATTCTAATTTATAAAAATCCTTAAAAATTCTACGTATTATAATCAACGTAATAATTTCATATTGTTTACCAATGTATTTTGTGGTTGATTTTGGTAAGTAATAAACCAACAGGTAAGCCTCATATAATAAAATGAAAGAAAAAGGAGTGTAAATAGCTACGAGAGGATTTTTTAATAATCCTGAAAAGTCATCTGGCTTTATCCATTTTAAATCTACACAGGCAATTAACAGTAAATGAACTATAAAACTTATTATGGCTATATAGATAATTACTTTTTCACTCTTTTCTTTTGTTTTTTCCGATAAGAACTTTTCGAATGATGTATTAATAATTTTATTGAAGGTATTCATTTTTTAAAGTTAGTCGTTAAGGTGACTCAATATAAAAAATAATCCTCAATTCGTAAAATGCTGTATACCACTTATAAAAAAGCCCCGCTTTGCAGCAGGGCTTAAAATTTATTTTAAATATTATCTTCTCTCTCTACCAGCACCATAAACTCTTTTTCTTTCTCTTGGTGCACTGCTGCCTACATCTCTTGTGTTTCCTTCATCATTCGGACGCTTAAAACCGCCATCAGCTTCGTTCATACGCACTGTACGGTTATTGTAACGTTTACCATCCAAAGAAGAAATCATCTGAGCTGCACTTGCACTATCACATTCTATCCAGGTATTCATATCTCTCAAATCAATTTTGCCAAGAGACTCTTTGTTTAAATTACTTTCATCTAATACGAACTGCAACATGCTTGCTTTGTAAAAACCATCTTTTGTACCAAGGTTTAAAAACAATCTTGTATAACCGTTGTCTCTTCTGTTAAAAGTGCTACGTTCCTTTCTGCTGCTGTCATCACGTACAACTCCTCTGTCGTTGTTCATCGTTCTTCTACCGGCATCTTTTGCATTTAGGTCTTCAGCATTTTCATAATATTTTAAGAAATGGTCAAACTCCAACGCAGCTACTCTTTGCAGTACTTCTTCTTTCGTTACGTCTGCAAATTTCTCCATAAGGTCTGGTAAATAAGTTTCATAGTCACCGTGAGAAATATCTGTTGTAATCAGTTTATCCATAAAATGAAAAAACTGTTTTCTGCACACGTCTTTACCACTTGGTATATCCATTTTATGGAATTGCGCATTCACCATTTTCTCTAAACTTCTAATTTTAAAACTTTCTCTGCTATGGCAAATGGTAAGACAAATACCTGTTTTACCAGCACGACCTGTACGACCTGCACGGTGAGTATAAACCTCCATATCATCTGGCAATTCGTAATTGATAACATGCGTTATGCCGTCAACATCAATACCACGTGCTGCCACATCTGTTGCTATTAAAAGTTGCAAAGCTTTGGTACGAAAACGTCCCATTACCCTGTCTCTTTGTTGTTGTGTAAGGTCACCATGCAAGGCTTCAATTTCGTAACCCGCTTTTGATAAACGCTCAGAAACATCCTGTGCATCTGCTTTGGTTCTAGTAAAAATAATACCGTACATGTCCGGGTTAAAATCAATCAATCGCTTCAACGATTCGTAACGGCTGTTTGCCGGTGCTACAAAAAACTGGTGATCAATATTTACGTTACCGCTGTTCTTTTTACCTACCGTAATTTCTTCGGGGTTGGTCATAAAGTTTTTTGCAATGGCACGTACCTGTGTAGGCATTGTTGCAGAAAATAACCAAATACTTTCTCTGTTAATGGTATTTTTCAACACAAAATCAATGTCTTCTCTAAAGCCCATGTTCAGCATTTCATCTGCCTCATCAAGCACTACATATTTTACTTTTTGTAGGTCAATGGCTTTTCTTTCTATTAAATCAATTAAGCGACCTGGTGTTGCTACAACAACCTGTACGCCTCTTTTTAAATTGCGAATTTGCATTACGATAGATGCACCACCGTACACAGCTTCAACATTTAAGCCTTTGCTGTGTTTTCTAAAATCCGTAAGGTCATTTGTAATTTGCAAACACAATTCACGTGTCGGGCAAACGATCAATGCCTGCGGAAATTTATCTTCTGCTTTTATAAGGTGCAACAATGGCAAACCAAAAGCAGCGGTTTTACCTGTACCTGTTTGTGCAAGGCCTACAAAATCTTTTGTACCTGCAATTAATACAGGTATGGCCTGTGTTTGAATGGGAGTGGGTTCTGTAAACCCTAAGTCTGCGACTGCCTGTACGAGGTTTTCGTTTAGGCCTAATGCTTCAAATGCATTCATGATAATTATTTGTTTAAAATGAAGACCGCGTAATATTATTCTTGGCTAAATCCTATGCCGTATGGCAATTTTGTGTAAGTCTACTTTAAGCCGCTTCACAATACTCTATGGTCAAAAAGATATTTTTGATGATCACATAGTATGCTACCGGCCGTTGTGTGGGGAGAAAATTCTTTTTTGTCCTGATAGGTAACTTGTATTGTGTTACCTGCTTTCAACAGCATCTGAGCATGTCATGTAATTCTCAGCAATTCTAAATCGCCGCAAAAGTAAGGACAAAATATTTGATAAAGCAATAAACTTTAAATTAAAATGTATTGCCTTGTTAAAGTGTGGCTTCGTCTTGTATCTTATGTCTAAATCTTGTATCTGTTTAGGGCTTTCTTCATTAAATATTTATTCAACATTTGTTGAGGCTGTCTGTAGTAGTGCTCACAGCGCTCCGCTGCGTTGTGGGCTACTACTGCCCACCTGCCTGCCGGCAGGCAGGTCCCCCAGCCCTTTAGCAAAATATCTTGTAGCACCTTTAATTGTGAACAGTAAATAGAATAATTTTATTGAAAGAATTTTTTAACACATTGACATCAGTGCTTTGGTATAAAAATTGACACCCTCTCAAAAAAATTGTATGAAAAAAATAATTCCGATAATTATTTGCCTTTTTTGCATAACAAAACTTGCAGAAGCACAAAAATTTCATATTGGTTTAAAAGCCGGTGCAAATTTGCAAAAAATAGATGGTGTGCCTTTTAAAGATAAGTTTACGTTCGGCTACCAGGCAGGTGCATTTGCAACTATTGGTCTCACATCAAAAATTGGCATTCAGCCAGAGATTTTATTTAGCAGTGTAAATGCAGACACTGCAACACAATTCAGCACTGTATATGGTTTTAAAAAAGTGGATAAAGTGAAATTAAATTACCTCGATATTCCTTTATTACTAAATATTAAGGCTGCACCTTTTCTCACAATACAGGTGGGGCCGCAGTTTTCAGTACTGTTAGATAAGAATAAAAGCCTGCTAAAAAATGGTGAAACAGCTTTCAAGCAAGGAAGCATTTCAGCAGCGGCAGGCTTGCAACTAAAATTTTCTAAAATTAATATTTATGGTAGGTATGTTGCAGGACTGAACAATATAAATGAAGTGAATAATTCAAACGAGTGGAAAAATAAAAATATACAAGTGGGTATAGGGTTTACCATATTTTAATAACTATTCTCTTATAACTACAACCTCACCACCGGCTTTCCAAAGTATTATTTTACTTGGCTTTGAAATGGTTTTATCTTCTCTGCGGTGCTGAACTATATGGTCAGCTCCGTTTTTTATTTTAGCAGATATTTTATCAAAAATTTGAGGACTCGGTTCTCCTGATATGTTTGCAGATGTAGAAACTATTGGCTTTTCAAATGATTCTATCAACGCCTTGCAAAATAAATCTCGTACAACTCTTATGGCTATTGTGCCGTCACTGTTAATTAAATTCTCGGCAATATTTTTAGCTTCTGGATAAATAACAGTTAGCGGTTTTTCTGTTTTTGTAAGCAGCTCTTTTATTTTGGTAGATGGTTTTTTGCAATAGTTTTGTATGTCTTCTATCTGGGAAAGAAAAATAATCATGCTCTTTTGTTCTTCTCTTTTTTTGAGTTCAAATATTTTTGCAACTGCTTTCAAATTTGTAGCGTCGCAACCTAGCCCCCAAATAGTATCTGTCGGATAAAGAATAATTCCACCTGCTTTTAAAAGGTATAAACAGTCTTTTATATCATTCTCAAAATTCATTTAGGCTAACATTTTTTGTAATTTCTCTACAATGATATTTTCATCCAATTGTAAAAGGCATTCTGGTACACCATACAATTCGCATATATTATTTACACAGGGCTCACAAGTTAATTTTCCTAATCTTAATACAGTACAAAATTTTTTATTATACGGTGCCGTATTCAATTCATTGCCCGCACCAAATAATACAAGTGTATTTTTACCAAGCGCATTGCTCACATGCGCAGGTCCGCTATCAGTGCTTAATACAGCCTTACACGATGCAAATAAATTTACCAACTCTGGCAAAGCAGTGCGTCCTGCGAGGTTCGAAATATTTGTTTTATCGTCAAGCAATTCATACACCTCATTTACAAATTGTAACTCAGCTGGGCTGCCCACAAGGATAATTTCGTTGGATACCCTTTTCCTAATTGCATTGATAATGCTAATCGCTTTTTCCTTTGGTAGCCTTCGGGACGATGCTTCTGAATTAATATTAACAATCAGTGTATTTAAAAATTTCTTTTCAGTTGAACGCAGATATACAGGAGGAACAACAATTGTCTTTTTCACAAACTGTGATAATAGATCAACATATTCTTCAACCCTGTGTAATTTTTTATTCTTTTTATAGATATTAGTCAACAGAAGAAAACGAACATTTTTTTTAAATCCAACACTTTGCATTGCATTTATAGCCGCACCCATTGTTGCCGCAGAAAGAGAATCAGGCAAACAGAAAAAAAGATCATATTTTTTCTCCTCTCTTATTTTTTCTCCAAAGGCATGCGCACCTTTTAATCCCTCATATTCCTGTTTGGAAAAAGTAATTCCTTTATTGTGAGGTGGAAAATAATTCAATAAAAAATCTATTCCTTGTTTGGCAATTAAATCAATTTCTGCATTTGGATAATACCTTTTAACTGCTTCTACAAAGGCCGTAGCCATCACCATATCTCCCAACCAATTTGGTAATCGTATTAATATAGTTTTAACGTCAGTCATCAAGATTTATATTCCTTTTTTAATTTATCTGCCAAATATAAAGTTAAACACGAAATGTAAATAAATCCTTTCCCCGTTTAAAATGTAATTACTTATTCATTTTAAAATGCTAATTACTGTAAGAGCTGTAATTCGTTATTTTTACAAAAAAATAAAAACTACCAACATGCAAAATTTAATTGAGGCCGTTTGGGCAAATCGTGAGTTATTAAAAGATGAAAAATACATACAGGCCATAAGGAACGTAATAGAGGAAGTAGATAAAGGCAGGTTAAGAACTGCGGAACCAAATGGAGAAAACTGGCAGGTGAATGAATGGGTAAAGCAAGCAATCCTTTTATATTTTGGAATACAGCAAATGGAAACTTTTGTGTTACCGCCATTTGAGTTTTACGATAAAATGAAATTGAAGAGTGATTATAAAGGTTTGGGTGTGCGTGCAGTTCCGCATGCGGTGGCTCGCTATGGAGCTTACCTTGCAAAAAATGTTGTGTTAATGCCATCTTATGTAAACATTGGTGCTTATGTAGATGAAGGTACCATGGTTGATACCTGGGCTACAGTTGGTAGTTGCGCACAGATAGGCAAAAACGTACACCTGAGTGGTGGCGTGGGTATTGGTGGTGTGCTGGAGCCTTTGCAGGCAAGCCCTGTAATTATTGAAGATGGTTGTTTTATTGGCAGTCGCTGCATTGTGGTAGAAGGTGTACGTGTGCAAAAAGAAGCAGTACTTGGTGCAAACGTTGTGCTTACACAATCAACAAAAATTATTGATGTTACGGGAGTAGAACCTATTGAAACAAAAGGATTGGTGCCGGAAAGAAGTGTAGTAATTCCAGGCTCTTACACAAAAAGTTTTCCTGCTGGTGACTACAATGTTCCGTGTGCTTTAATAATTGGTAAACGCAAACCAAGTACAGATTTAAAAACCAGTTTAAATGATGCGTTGAGGGATTTTAATGTAGCAGTTTAGAATAATGAAGTGTGATTGACATTGTGTTACATAAAACTTGAGCCGCAGATATACAGATTAGATATTTTAATCTGCGAGTCTGCGGCTTTTCTTTTTTTTCATATTTCTAGTCAAATGAAAATTATAATTTGCTTTTGTTTCATCTTATCCTCCAAGACCACCTTTAAAATAATTTTTCTTAATTTATTTTTGATATTTCCGGCAAATTCTTAAACAATTAAATCTTATTTACTTGCCCGTATCAATTTATAAATTTTAATACCACTCAACAATAAAAAAATAAATAAAACCAAACCCAACAAACCCCACACTACACTTAAACTCTGCTTTACTACCACGAGTATTACAATACTTATTAAAAAAACCGTGGCCACTTCATTCCATAATCTTAACTGTTGGGAGCTATATTTAAAATAATTATTTTCTTGTTGTTTATATAAAACATGCAAACTATAATGATAAAAATAAAGGCCAATTACAAATCCAATTTTAACCCACAACCAAGTATCTAAAATTGCAGGATTTATGTAGATTAAAAGAGGTCCAAGTATTAGCGTAATAACTGCTGACGGCCATGTAATTCCCAACCATAAACGCTTTATCATTATGGAGAACTGATTTTTTAAAATAGATTTTTCAGGCTCTGTTTTTTCATTTGCCTCTGCATTGTAAATAAAAAGCCGTACAATGTAAAAAAGTCCGCTAAACCATGTTACAATAAAAATAATATGCAGTGCTTTAAGATACAGATACATTAATTTCCTTTTTTTGCAGGTGATCTTCAATCAGCAGATTCATTGCTTTTATCCAGAGTGGTGCAGTATTTAAACATGGTATTAGTGTAAAACTTTCGCCACCGGCTTCCATAAAAAACTCTCTGCCTTCTTCACCCATTTCTTCAATGGTTTCCAGGCAATCACTTACGAATGCCGGACAAACAACCACAATTTTCTTAATCCCTTCTTTTGGTAATTCTTTTAAACGTGCTGCTGTGTATGGTTTTAACCATTCATCTCTGCCAAGCCTACTTTGGAATGAAGTGGCAAATTTTTCTTTTGGCAATTGTAATTCTGCTGCTACTAAAGAAGATGTAATAAAAACCTGGTGACGGTAACAATATTCATGTGCCACACTATCTACATTGCAACAGTCTGCAACATTTAAGCAATGCTTTTTTGTAGGGTCCGTTTTTTTTACATGTCGCTCAGGTATTCCATGGTAACTGAACAGTAATAAATCGTAATCTTCAGTCAAATGCGGGGCAATACTTTGCGACAATGCGTGTATGTAAGCTTCGTTCGTGTAAAAAGTATTTATAATCGAAAACTTAAAAGGGTAATTTCCTTTTTCATAAACTTCCTTACCATATTCAACAGCAGTTTCATAGCTGCTCATGGCGTAATGTGGATATAACGGAAACAGAATAACCTCCTCAACAGATGGATATTTTTCCTGGATATTTTTAAATGCAAATTGCGGGGAAGGAGTACCATAACGCATACAAACTTCAATAGGATAATCAGTGCTTTGCTGCAAGGCAGCTTGTAACTGGTAGGTAAGATGAATAAGTGGTGAGCCATTTTCTGTCCAGATAGAACGGTAAGCTTTTGCACTGCTTGGTGCTCTAAAAGGAACTATAATCCCTTTTACTAAAAGTGCTCTTGGTATTTTTGGAATATCAATCACCCTTTCATCCATTAAAAATTCATTAAGGTAACGCCGCACATCTTTTACTGATGTACTATCTGGGCTGCCCAAGTTCATTATCAATATTACCTTTTTTGAGTTTATATCCATTGCAAATATTATTTTGACATTACTTTACAAAAGTAGTTTGTAAAGTTGTGCTTACAGAGATACGCTTCCGGTAATTTTTATCTTTTTAGAAAAAATTAAAGTGATGGGTTGTGCTGTGATTAAATAATTACACAATGCTGACAAAGCAATGCTATTAAAACTTTTATGAAAGGTAACTTTGCAGTTCAATTATGAATTCGTTTTCATTTCAAAATCCTGAATACATTTTATCGAGGTTTTTCCTTTGTGGAATAAGTCATCGAAATACGGATGCAGCTACGAGAAGTTTGTTTCATATTTCTGATGATGAAAAACAATTGATATTACAAACAGCAAAGTTGTTAGGTATAAGAAGTATTTTCATTTTAAATACATGTAACAGAACTGAGCTGTATGCATATGTAGCCGATGCTACTGTTTTACACAATCTATTTATTGAATGCAAAAAACTGGATGCAGCTGTTTTCACAGATAATTCCTACACAAAAGCAGGTAATGATGCACTTAAACATTTATTTGAAGTTGCTGCCGGATTAGATTCTCAAATTTTGGGTGATTTTCAAATACTTTCTCAATTAAAACAAGCAGTTGCTTACAGTCAAAAGCAGGATTTAATTGGTCCAATAATGGATCGGACATTAAATTTTGCTTTGCAGGCATCAAAAAAAATAAAAACACAAACATCTTTAAGCACAGGTACAACCTCAGTATCTTTTGCTGCTATTGAATGGTTAAAACAAAACACAGATGTAACCGGCAAAAAAATTGCATTGATTGGGCTTGGAAAATTTGGCTCATTAATAGGCAAAAATTTAAAGCATTATTTTCCCAAATCTATTATAACAGTTTGTAACCGCACAAATGAAAAGGCCTTTGATTTTGCAAAAATAAATAAGGTAAATGCGGTGGCATATGAAAATTTGCCTGCACTTGTAAATGAGTCGGATGTAGTAATTGTAAGTACGCAGGCAGTTGAACCAACCGTAATGCCTGATTTTATAATTGACCAAAAGGCACGCATTTTTATAGATCTTTCTATCCCTTCAAACGTACATCATTGTATACAATATTTGCCACAACAGCGTTTAGTAAATGTGGATGATATAAGTGTAATTTTAAATAATACTATTGCAAAACGTTTAAGAGAATTACCTGCCGCAGAAAAAATAATTGCAGATACAAAGGCGGATTTTATTTTATGGCTAGGCACACACAGCCATGCACCTCTTGTAAAAGATGTAAAAGAAAAACTGTTTGCACTTTCTAAGCCCACAAAAGTTTGTGAAATGGCTGATGCAATGGAATATAATTTTATAAGTCCGCAGGATGAATATACCATCAATAAAACAATCAGCAGGCTTGCAGTAAATTTAAAAAATACCAATGAAAAAGGTTGCCAGTTTATTGATGCATACAACCATTTTTTCAGTCAGAAAATAAGTGAGTAAAATTTTAGTTAAAATAGGAACCCGAGATAGTCCATTAGCACAATGGCAATCCAAACAGGTAAAGCAATTGCTTTTTAATAAGCATATAAAAAGTGAACTTGTTTTAATAAAAAGTGAAGGCGATATTAATCTTGTAACGCCATTATACGAAATGGGCGTACAGGGTATTTTTACAAAAACCTTGGATGCAGCCCTCCTCAATAATCAAATAGACATTGCGGTGCATTCTTATAAAGATATTCCTACCAAATTAGCAGACGGACTAGTAATAGCTGCTGTTTTAAAAAGAGGAAATCCTTATGATTTGCTGGTGATAAATCGTGAAAAAGTGTTAAGCAAAGCAGAGCTTTCTATGGTGAAAGATGAGCATTCGACTTTTGGAAAAAAAGATGCAACCGGCATTACAACTGAGCTGATGAAATCGGTTTTTCAGCAAAATAAAAATGAAGAAAATAGTAAAAGCGAACTGCCGCTTATTATTGCAACAAGTAGTGCAAGGCGAAAAGCACAATTGCTTAACAGATTCCCAAATGCCATTATTGAAAATCTTCGTGGTAATGTGAATACAAGAATAAAAAAGCTGAACGAATCTCACTGGCATGGTGCCATTTTTGCGGCGGCAGGTATTGAACGTTTAGGTTTTGGGCATGTAGAAGGCATAGAGTTGAAATGGATGGTACCTGCACCTGCACAAGGTTCTATTGCTATTGTTTGCAGAAAAGACAACGCAGAAGTATTGGAAATTTGCAAAGCCTTAAGCCATAGGGAAACAGAAATTTGCAATGTGGTAGAGAAAGATTTTTTGCGGGTTTTGATGGGAGGATGTAGTACGCCAATTGCTGCCCATGCCAAAGTAAAAAACGGCGAAATGATTTTTACAGGAAATGTATTGTCTGTAGATGGAAAACAAAAGGCAACCGTTACATTAAAATCATCTGTAGAAGAATATAATAGCCTGGGCATAAATGCTGCCGAACAGATTTTGCAAAATGCCGGAAAACAAATTATTGATGAATTGAAAAATAAGGAGATAAGCCATGAAGAATAACTTCACCATATTATCTACCAAAATATTAAAGCCTTACATTAAAGACCAGCTGACAATTAATGATTTTAATGTTGTGGAGCATGATTTTATAAAAATTGAAAATGCAGATTCTTTGGGTGTAAAAAATATTTTATCAACCCAACTGCAGAATTATATTTTTACAAGTAAAAATGCTGTGAAGGCATTTTCAAATTATATAGCTGCACATAAAATAAAGGTTGATAAAAAGAGTATTTTTTTTGCATTAAGCGGGGAAACACAGCAGGCTCTTGCCGATGAAGGATTTAAGGTAACCATTTCAAAAGACAATGCTACTGCACTTGCAAACGAAATAATAAGTACAAGTAAAGAAAAGCAATTCGTATTTTTTTGTGGTGATAAGCGCCGAAATGAATTGCCTGATGCATTATATAATGCTGGATTGCATCTTATGGAAGTAGTTTTGTATAAGACAATTTCGCAGGCTAAAAAAATAGATGTGGCTTATCAGGCTATTTTGTTTTTTAGCCCAAGCGCTATAAAAAGTTTTTTTGAAGAAAATGTTTTAGCAAAATCGGTTCAATGTTTTTGCATTGGTTATACAACTGCAAATGCTTTAAAGGAATATAAAATAAATAACAAAGTAAAAGTGATCAGTTATCCATCTCAACAGGTTATGATAGATGAAGTGCTGTATTATTTTAATATAAAAAATTGAATTTTAAAAGGAATAAAATTGTATTTACATGAACGATTTATCTATGGCAACAGAAACTGTTTCTGCAATAAAAAACGATTTGTTTTTGCAGGCTTTGGCAGGTAAAAAAGTAGAGCGTCCACCTGTGTGGATGATGAGGCAGGCAGGCAGGTATTTACCTGAATACATGGTATTGAAAAGAAAGTATGATTTTTTTACTCGTGTACAAACGCCGGAACTTGTTTGTGAGATTACATTGCAGCCCGTAGATATTATTGGTGTAGATGCGGCTATTTTATTCAGCGATATTTTGGTGATTCCGCAGGCGATGGGTTTGGAAGTAACGATGAATGAAGGACAGGGACCCTTGTTGCCTGAGCCAATTAAAACGGCCGAAGATTTAAAAAGAATTGTTATACCTGATGTTGCAGATCGTTTACATTATGTGATGGATGCTATTACGCTAACAAAAAAAACATTGGATAATAAAATACCATTGATTGGTTTTGCGGGTGCACCATTTACTATTTTGTGTTATATGGTAGAGGGAAAAGGAAGCAAAACATTTGATAAAGCAAAAGCATTTTGTTATGAGAAGCCTTTAGCTGCAAAGCAAATGTTGCAAATGATAACTGATACTACTATTCAATACTTAAAAGCGCAAAGAGCAGCAGGTGCAGATGTGTTGCAGGTGTTTGATAGCTGGAGTGGTTTGTTATCGCCTGGAGATTTTGAAATGTGGGCACAGCCATATTTGTCGCAGATACAACAGGCTTTACAGTCTCTATGTCCTGTAATTTTGTATCCAAAAGGAAGTTGGTATGCGTTAAAAAATCTGGCTGAAAATGGTGCAACTGCAATGGGGGTTGACTGGTGTATAAAACCTGAATTTGCCAGGGAGCTTGTGGGTGCAAATGTTACGCTGCAGGGAAATTTAGATCCTGCAAAACTCTTACAAACTCCTGCACAGATAAGAACAGACGTTCACAACATGATCAACTCATTTGGCGCACAGCGATACATTGCAAACCTTGGTCATGGCATGACGCCGAATATTCCTGTAGATAATGCAAGAGCTTTTGTAGATGCAGTGAAGGAATGGAGGGAAAACTAGGGATTAGTAATTTGGAATTGGTCGCCAAACCCCGTCAGCGGTTGCAAACCCTGATGGCGGTTTTGCAAGGGCTTTTCTCGATACTGTGAAGGAATCGAAAGGAAACTAGGAATTAGTAATTTGAAATTAGTCGCCAAACCTCGTCAGCGGTTGCAATCCCTGATAACGGTTGGGTAAGAATAGAATACTAATAGCTTTTTACAAACCTTTAATGCTTTTGAGTAAGAATAAAAATTAATATCCTTAACAAAACAAGTATAATATATTTTAATGACAACAAAAGAAAACTTTATACTACTTATTCATTCTTTGCAGAATACCATTTGCGAAGCGATAGAAAAAGTTGATGGTAAAGCTTTTTTTAAAACAGATAAATGGGAGCGGACAGAAGGTGGTGGCGGAATTACACGTGTAATTGAAAACGGAAACGTATTTGAAAAAGGGGGTGTAAATACTTCTGTTGTTTATGGGAATGTTACAGATAATATGCGCAAACAATTGAAGATAGAAGGACATACATGGTTTGCCTGTGGTATATCAAGTGTTATTCATCCATCAAACCCGATGGTGCCAACAGTGCATTTTAATTACAGGTATTTTGAATTATACAAAGAAGATGGAACACTTGCTGATGCATGGTTTGGTGGTGGAACAGATCTTACACCCTATTATTTATTTGAAGAAGATGTGATACATTTTCATACGCAATATAAAAATGCCTGTGATAGGTTTGATAAACAATTTTATCCTTCTTTTAAACAGCATTGCGACGATTATTTTGTAAATAAACATCGTAACAATGAACGCAGGGGAGTGGGTGGAATTTTTTATGATTACCAAAGAGTAAGTCCTGAAAAGTCTGCTGAAAACTGGTTAAAATTTGCTGAGGATTGTGGTAATACTTTTATGAGTGCATATTTACCAATCGTTGAAAAAAGAAAAGACCAGATATATATATCACAACAAAAATACTGGCAGGAAATACGAAGAGGAAGGTATGTCGAGTTTAATTTAGTTCATGACAGAGGAACATTGTTTGGCCTGCATACAAACGGAAGAACAGAAAGTATTTTAATGAGTTTGCCACCAACTGTTAGGTTCGATTACGATTTTAAAATAGAAGAGAATAGTGAAGAGGAAAAAATACAGGAAGTTTTTTTAAATCCAAAAAGTTGGATAGAGGAAATTTCCGATGAGGAAAGAAATGAGTGGGCGCAAAAAGCAAACACTTGTTAAAATGTTTAGGAATAATTTTAGAATAAATGCTCACAACCAAAAGTAAATGTCCAGATTATTGGGGACTAACCCCCTCTCCTTTGGAGAGGGTTGGGGTGAGGTAAAACTGAAACAATGTATTTACAAAAACGAGGAAGAATTTTAAGGCAGTCACCAGCCATTAGAAGTTTGGTTGCGGAAACAATTATAACGCCAAGTGACTTTATTGCGCCACTGTTTATTGTGGAAGGAACTAACATTAAAGAAGAGATTTCTTCTATGCCGGGTTATTTTAGATACAGCATTGATAATACTGTTGAAGAGGTGAAACAACTTTGGTCATTGGGTTTAAAGGCAGTTTTATTATTTATTAAATGCGAGGATAATTTAAAAGATAACAAAGGGACAGAGGCTTTGAATGCAGATGGCCTAATGCAGAGAAGTATAAGAGCAATTAAAAATGCTGTACCAGAAATGTGCGTAATGACGGATGTTGCCCTTGATCCTTTCTCCATATTTGGTCATGATGGAATTGTAGAAAATAATCAGATTGTAAATGACCCTACAGTAGAGGTGTTAGCAGCAATGAGTGTGAGCCATGCTGCTGCAGGTGCAGATATTGTAGCACCGAGCGATATGATGGACGGAAGAATTTATGCTATAAGAAAAGCGTTGGAAGAAAATAATTTTACTAGTACCGGTATCCTTAGTTATAGTGCAAAATATGCATCCTGTTTTTATGGTCCGTTTAGAGAAGCGCTGGATAGTGCGCCAGGTTTTGGAGATAAAAAAAGTTACCAAATGGATTTTGCTAACCGCAGAGAAGCCATAAAAGAGACCTTGCTGGATATTGAAGAAGGTGCAGATATTGTGATGGTAAAACCAGCTTTGAGTTATCTCGATATTATTAGAGAAGTAAAAAATATGGTGACTGTACCTGTGGCAGCTTACCAGGTAAGTGGTGAATACGCTATGATAAAAGCGGCGGCGGAAAAGGGTTGGCTCAATGAAGAGAAAGCAGTTTTTGAAACAATTAGTTCTATTAAAAGAGCCGGTGCAGATTTAATAGCAACTTATTTTGCAAGAGATATTATTGAAATTTTAAATCAATAATTATTGATTATTTCATTCTGCTGATCACAAACCTATAATGTTTTTAAGGCTTTTAGGTAAAGACTCATAGAAAGAAAACTGAATTAAATTACAAGCAATGCAAACCTTTTTACTCTTTTTTTCTTGTTTTTCTTTTAGCCGGTAAAAAATTAAAATGGTTCACTATTAAACATCCAGGAAAAATTAATAACAGTAAAATGAATAACATCAATAGCAACGAACTTTTCGAGAAAGCAAAAAAACATATTCCCGGTGGTGTAAACTCTCCGGTACGTGCATTTAAAAGTGTTGGTGGGAATCCAATTTTTATTAAAAAAGCAGCAGGAACTTATTTATTTGATGAAGACGATAATAAATACATTGATTGTATTGCATCGTGGGGACCTATGATTTTGGGGCATGCGCATCCAAAAATTACCGCAGCAATTCAAGAGCAGGTTACCAAAGGAACAAGCTACGGTGCGCCGACAGAGATGGAAACAAAAATGGCAGAATTAATTAAATCAATGGTATCAAATGTAGATCTCGTGCGCATGGTAAACAGCGGTACAGAAGCCTGCATGAGTGCCATCAGGCTTGCAAGAGGTTTTACCGGTAAAAATAAATTTATAAAATTTGATGGTTGTTATCATGGTCATGCCGATGCGTTTTTAGTAAAAGCGGGAAGTGGTATGGCAACATTAAATATTCAAACGGTACCGGGCATAAGTGATGCTGTCGCACTGGATACATTGGTTGCGGCTTACAATGATTTGGAGGCAGTAAAAAAAATAATTGCTGAAAATAAAGATGAGATTGCTGCCATTATTATTGAACCCGTTGCAGGAAATATGGGTTGTATATTACCTGCGCCAGGATTTTTGGAAGGACTCCGGAAAATATGCGATGAAGAAAAAATAGTATTTATTTTTGATGAGGTGATGACAGGTTTTAGACTGGCTGCAGGTGGTGCACAAGAGCTATTAAAAATTGATGCTGACTTAATCACCTATGGTAAAATTATTGGTGCAGGCTTGCCTGTGGGCGCTTTTGGCGGGAAGAGAGAAATAATGGAATGCATTGCTCCACTTGGTAATGTTTACCAGGCTGGTACATTAAGCGGAAATCCATTAGCAATGATTGCAGGCTTTACGCTACTTTCAGAATTAAAAAATAATCCAAGTATTTATGAAGCATTAGCTGCAAAAACAGAAAAGATTCATGTAGGATTACAAAGCGTATTCAATGCTAAAAATATTCCTGTTAAAATAAATAGGATGGGCAGTATGATCAGTGTTCATTTTTCAAAAGATGCTGTAACAGATTTTGCAACTGCTGCAAATTGTGATATGGAAATGTTTAAAAAGTATTTTCATTTTAATTTAGATAACGGTGTTTATTTACCGCCTTCACCTTTTGAAAGCTGGTTTTTAAACAATGCTTTGTCAGATGATGATGTGCAGAAAATTATTGATGTTGCAGAAGCTTTTTGCGAGTCGCTTTAATTTATTGTAACTGCTTTTGCATTTTTAAAATCCGGTCTTCTAATTTTTCAGAAGTTACCGTTTCTCTGATGCTGTCAACTTTTATTGGAAAACAAAAAGGAGTTAATTTTTTTGGATAAGTTATTTTGATATTGCTTTTTGCTATGCGCTGCAACATGCTTCTCAAACGTATTTCATCCATTTGCTGTTGCATAACTTCGTTGTATGCCTGCCTTAGCAAGAGGCTGTTCGGCTCGTATTCTGAAAGTACATTAAACAATAAACTTGCTGACGACTGTAAGTGTTTTTGTTTTACAAATTCACCCGGCATTCCCTGAAAAATTAATCCACCAATTACAGCAATATCACGAAACTTTCTTCTCGCCATTTCACCGGCATTCACACTTCGCTGAATATCTTCATACAAATTATCTTCCGAAAATAATTCGTATACATTACTGTCATCCAGCGGAATTGGTTGATCGCTTAATAATTCAAAACCATAATCATTCATAGCAAAAGAAAAAGTGATGGGAATTATTTTGCTGATGCGATAAGACAACAATGCAGCCATTGCTTCATGTACCAGCCTTCCTTCAAAAGGATAAACAAATAAATGAAAGCCATCTTTTGTTTCAATGTGCTCAATAAGTAATTCATTTTCTTTTGGTACTGCCGATAATTCTTTTTGCAAATTAAACAACGGCTCCAGTGCCGATAACTCCTTTTCTTTTTTGGAAAAATGATCTGTATTTGCTGCATCATTTAATTTTTTTCTCAACATAAAACCAAGTTGAGAACTCAAGGGTAAGCGACCTCCATTCCAACTTGGCACAATCGATTTTTTTGAATTACTTTTTCTCACCTGTACGGTCATTTCCTTTATCATTACAAACTCCAGGTTTCTACCGGCGAGTGTAAAAACATCGCCGGGCTTGAGTTTCGAAATAAAATATTCTTCAATAACACCAATAAAGCCGCCACTCATAAATTTTACTTTCAGCATGGCATCGCTCACAATTGTACCAATGTGCATTCTGTGCCGCATGGCAATTCGCTTATTATTTATTTTGTACAATCCATCAATTATTTCTACTTTTTTAAAATCATCATATTCTCTTAATGCAATTCCACCAACGGTGATAAATTGTAAAATTTGCTGCCACTCGTCTTTATTTATTTCGCTAAAGCAATAGGTTGATTTTATTTCTTCAAACATTTCATCTGCATAAAAACCATCTGAAATGGCCAGCGTGCAGAGGTACTGAATGAGCACATCAAAACACATGAGCATTGGCAAACGGCTTTCTATAAAATTATCTGCTATTGCTTCCTTTAACGCAGCAGCTTCAATTAATTCTAAAGAATGAGTGGGCAAAAAATAAATTTTACTCACTGCATTTGGCTGGTGACCGCTTCTGCCGGCACGTTGTAAAAATCTTGCAACCCCCTTTGGCGAACCAACCTGTATCACCATTTCTACTGGTCTAAAATCTACCCCTAAATCTAAACTTGATGTACAAACCACCGCTTTTAATATTCCCTGATGCAATGCTGTTTCTACCCATGTACGCAATTCTCTTTCTATACTGCCATGGTGTAAAGCCACAGCACCCGCCAGTTCCGGACCAACGGTAAGCAATGTCTGGTACCACATTTCGCTCATACCCCTTGTATTTATAAAAACGAGCGAAGTTTTATTTTCTTCAAGAATTGGTAATATTTTATCCGCCAGTTTTATTCCTAAATGTCCCGCCCATGGATATTTTTCTATTTCTTCCGGGATGATGGATTCTATTTCAAATTTTTTATGAACGTCAGCTTTAATAATGATGCCTTCTGTTTTCAACGAGCTCATTAAAACTTCTTTGGCTTCTTCTAAATTTCCAATGGTTGCAGAAATACCCCAGACGGAGATGGGTGAATGTAATTTGGAATTAGGAATTGGAAGAGCCTTTAATTTTTGAAGATTTTTATTTTCATTAGAAACTTCGTTTATTCCCAATTCCCAATTTCCAATTCCAACATCTTTATTTCTCAAGTTTACTATCCTTGCAACCGCCAGTTCCACCTGAACTCCACGCTTGCTTCCTAGCAATTCATGCCACTCATCTACAGCAATTATTTTCAAATTTTTAAAAGTTTCTGCATAGTTTTTTTGTGCAAGAAATAAGTGTAAACTCTCAGGTGTAATGATCAATACTTCAGGTAACTGCCTTTTTTGTTTTGCTCTTTCAGCTGTTGGAGTGTCTCCATTACGGCTGCCAATTTTCCATGCCATACCAAGTTCATCAATTACTTCAAGCATGGCTCTTTCAATATCTTTTGCGAGTGCACGCAAAGGTGTAATCCACAAAAGTTGTAGACCGCTATTTTTTTTTATTAGATAATCTGTTGGATTATTATTTATGAATTGAATGAGTGCACCCAAAAAAACAGAATACGTTTTACCAAAACCAGTCGGTGCATTTACAAGCCCGGATTGATTATTAATAATACCTTCCCAAGTTTGTTGCTGAAATGCAAATGGCTTGCGTTGTTGTTTATCCAGCCAATGTTTAATTATTTTAAAACCGGGTGTGGTTAAGAGTTTTGTTATATTATTAGGTTTTAATTTCAAGTAATTTTTTCTTTAATATTGGGATATCATTTTCGCAAATTTCAAAAACAATATCTGTATCTAATTTTTCATAATGATGAGAAATAAAATCTCTAAATCTGAAGATTACATTTGTATCATAATCTAATTTTTCTGAAAAGAAACTTTCATCTATTTTATTAATCTTCTTAATATTTTCTCCTATTGCTTGAAGTCTCATCATGATTGCATCAAATTTCATTTTGTTTAAATCTGACTTATTGAAATCTAACGCATTCGAAATACCCGTTTTATATAACACAATTGAGTCAATTCCTTCTATTATTAATTCGCATTTATCTTTTATAAATTCATGCATAAACTATTTCTTTATTAATAGTATTTATAAAATTTTCTCGCAGGTGAGTTCCCTCCCTAGTTAAATCAATTTTCCTATTAAATTTTCTTTCAAGATAATCCCACAACCCAAAAAAGTTTTTTGCATAAGGAGCGTTTATTTTAACAAGAAAATCTATGTCGCTTTCTTCTTTCTGTAATCCCGTGGAAAAAGAGCCAAATAGCCCAATAGATTGAACCCCAAAATCCCTTTTCAGATTTTGAAAATCACTTCTAATCATTTCTATAATTATCTCCTTATTCATACTGCAATTTATTGTTTTTATTTATTCCAATGCCTTCGAACTATATTGATCATTAAATACTTTCAGCATCATTTTTAAATCGTCCAGCGTATTTATATCTTCCACTTTCTTATCTTTTCGCCATCTGCTCATTCTAGGAAACCTAAGTGCTACACCACTTTTATGTCGTTTACTTTCTGCAATACCTTCAAATGCCAGTTCAAAAACGAGCTCGGGTTTTACTGTTCGTACCGGTCCAAATTTTTCAATAGAATTTCTTTTTACAAAATTATCTACCTGTGCAAACTCTTTGTCGGTAAGGCCGCTGTAAGCTTTTGCAAAAGTTACCAGCTTATCGCCATCCTTTACAGCGAATGTGTAATCCGTGTAAAGGTTACTTCTTCTCCCACTTCCTTTTTGCGCATAAATCATAACTGCATCTATTGTAAGTGGATCAATTTTCCACTTCCACCAATCGCCTCTTTTTCTGCCATCTTTGTATTCAGAATTTTTTCTTTTGAGCATGATCCCTTCACTTCCTTTATCTCTGCTTTGTTTTCTTAATTCGATTAAATCCTTCCAATTCTCAAAATTAATAATGGGTGATAAATGTAAAAATGGAATATTAATTCTTTTGATAATGGCTTCAAGTTTCTCCCTTCTTTCTGTCATTGAAATCATCCTTATATCTTCTCCGTTTTCTTCAACCAAATCGTAAGCGATAAAACCTACTGGAGCTTCTTTTAATTGTTTTGCAGTAATGTTTTTTCTACCAATTCTTGTTTGCAAAGCTGAGAAAGGGAGTGGTGCAAAAGCCCCATCTTCAGGAGGTGCTGCAAGGCTGATAATTTCGCCATCAATGGCTGTTCCATTTGGTAGCAAGTCCTGTAAAACTTTATATTCCGGAAATTTATCAGTCATTAATTCCTCGCCTCGGCTCCAAACAAAAAGTTCGTCATTACGTTTGATGATTTGTCCACGAATGCCGTCCCATTTCCATTCTGCCTGCCATTCATTTTCATTTCCCAATTCGCTTACTTCATTTTCAATTGCATAAGCCAGATAAAATGGGTAAGGCTTGGAATCATCAGCTGCACTGTGTTCCGTACTCATCAATTCATCAAAAGAAATTGTTGCCGGGTTCCAATCACCCATTATTCTATGTGCAATAATTGATGGAGAAACATCTGTCGTTTTTGCAATAGCATTTACCATCAGTTTTTGCGAAACGCCAATTCTAAATCCCCCGGTCATTAATTTATTAAAAACAAATATTTCGCTGCGATTCATTTGCGCCCATGCTTCAGTAACAAATTCTTGCTTTACAACATCGTCTTCTTTCCCAATAGTTCTAAGTAAATTCATGTAATGCGTAAGCGAATATTCTACCACATCATTTGTATCAATATTGCTTTCTGGAATTAACAATGATATCGTTTCTGCTAAATCCCCTACTGTATGATAACATTCCTCAAACAGCCATGGCGCTATGTTTGCCGCTTGCATACAGGCACCTCTAAGCAAATCGCTGTTTATAGATCGTTTCGGTCTGCGTCCTGTAAATAATGCAATAACCCAAATTTTATCTTCGCTGTTTGCTTCTGCAAAATAGGCACCAATTGCCTCCAGCTTTGCCGTAGTTTTTGTGGTAGTCGCCAGCTTCATTATAAGTTCAGCAAATTTCTTCAAAATAAAAGCCCCCTCTATCTCTCCGCCAGAGGCGGAGAGGAAATTTAGTAGATTATGAAATAGATTATGTTGTCTTTTATATTTTTCACCTTGTATGTTAGTTTAGTATTCCAAATATTCAGGGTCCGAAATCCCCCCTTCGGGGGGTGGGGGGGCTGTAAATTCCGTTTTTACCTCTCCAGCCTCAATTCCCTGCTCATTTAAATACCTGCTAAAGGTTGCTTGAAACCCGTGTGTTGCGAAAACTCTTTCAGCTCCGGTTGCTTTTACTGCACTTATCAAACCATCCCAATCGCAATGATCACTAAGGGCAAACCCGGCATCAGCATTTTTTCTGCGCACATTGCCCCGTACCTGCATCCATCCGCTGCAAATACCCGTTGCATAAGGCGAAAATCTTTTCATCCATGGGATTCCTTCTGCGCTGGAAGGCGCAATAACAATGCACTCTTTCAATTCTTCTTTTGTAGTTTCAGGCGTAATTTTTTTAATATCAGGTAATGCCCAACCTGCAGCTTGTAGAGTGGTATGCATGTTATACACTGCACCGTGCCCATAAATTGGTAGTCCTGTTTCAGCAAGTGGCTTTAAAATCCGTTGTGCTTTGCCCAAACTGTAAGCAATAAAAACACTTGCTTTTCCATTGGCTTTATTTAATGCGATCCAATTTTTCATGTCATCAAAAATTTCATTCTGCGGCTTCCATTTGTAAATGGGTAAACCAAAAGTTGATTCTGTAATAAACGTATGGCATTTTACTGGTTCGTAAGCCGTACTTATTCCATCATCTTCCGTTTTATAATCTCCGGTAAATACCCAAACTTCTCCTTTATATTCTAATCTTACCTGCGCACTTCCAATAATATGCCCTGCCGGGAATAGCGATACGCTCACGCCGTTTATCATCACAGGCTGGTTCCATCCTACAGACTGATAATTATTTTCGCCCAAACGCAGTTGAAGAATAGGTTTTGTATCATGGTGACAAAGATATTTTTTACTGCCCCATCTTGCATGGTCGCTGTGCCCATGGGTTATGACAGCAAAGTCCACAGGTTTCCATGGGTCTATATAAAAGTTCCCTTGCGGGCAAAAGAGTCCTTTATTGGTGAATTCAATTAGAGGCATAATTATTAGAATAGATAAAACACTACATTATTTGAGCCAATTATACAACTTATTTTAATAGGAGAATCTAGCTTTTTTATATAATTTAGTAACCATAAATGCGTTAATAAATTATGAATAGAATTTTAATGTTAATGTTGGTTTTCATTTCGTGCTCAACTTTGGGTTTTTCACAAATTGATCAGGTATGGACTTCTCACAAATTAAGCAATGCTAAAATTGCTACGGACAAGGCTGTTGCAAGACAATCTTTCCCAAAAGAATTTAAATTGTTTGATTTAAATATTACTCCTTTACGGCAGGAGTTGTTTAGTATTGTTGGTAAACAGCCTGGTAAGCGCACAACAGTTATTTCTTTACCAAACGTTACCGGCACAATCGAAAAGTTTCAGGTATTTGAAGCTTCTAATTTTGAACCGGGTTTACAAAATCAGTTTCCGCAGATAAGGGCATTTTCCGGTAAAGGAATTACAGATCAGTTTGCAACTTTAAAATTAAGTATTTCGCCACAAGGTATTCAAGCAATGGTTTTTAGAACGGACAAAGAAAATGAATTCGTAGAAGCTTTTTCTCAGGATCATACTGTTTATGCGGCATTTAGATCTGAAAGAACAAAAGGTATGTTACCATGGAGTTGCTCAACAGTAGATAAGGTTACAATTAGCGACCTTAATAATAAAATTATTAATACTAATAAGCCTAGTAGTTCTGCAGGCGAGTTAAAAACGATGCGTTTGGCGCAATCAGTAACAGCTGAATATTCTAATTATTTTGGGGCTACTAGTTCTGCGCAAGTAGGTTTGGTTTTATCAGCCATCAATGCTACAATTACACGTTGCAATGCTGTATATGAAAGAGATTTGGCAGTACACCTAAATCTAATTGCCACATCCACCTCTGTTATATTTTATGATGCGGCAACAGATCCATATTCACCTGCTGCAGCCGGTGCTGGCGGTAATTGGAATGGAGAATTACAAGAAACATTGACTTCCATAATTGGGGATGCAAATTATGATATTGGTCACCTATTCGGCGCAAGTGGTGGAGGTGGTAATGCAGGATGTATAGGTTGTGTATGCGAATCAGGCAAAGGAAGTGCATTTACGTCTCCTGCAGATGCAATTCCCCAAGGAGACAACTTTGATATTGATTATGTCGCTCATGAGATTGGTCACCAGCTTGGCGCAACCCATACTTTTTCCTTTAACCTTGAGAGTGCAGGTGTAAATAAAGAAGTCGGCTCTGGCATAACTATCATGGGGTATGCTGGTATAACTCCTCAAGATGTTGCAGCCCATTCAATTGATATTTTTCATGAAGCATCAATAGAACAAATTCAAGCTAATTTAGCAACGAAAAGTTGCCCAATAACAACAAATATATCAGCAACTAACGCAACTCCTGTTGTGGCTGCTGTTCCAAATTATACAATACCAATAAGTACTCCTTTTGCATTAACTGGATCCGCTACTGATGCTAACGCAGGAGATTTACTTACTTATTGTTGGGAACAAAATGATAACTCAACGACCTCAGGAAATGCTAGTGTTGCTAGTCCAACAAAATTAACTGGTCCAAACTGGTTGTCTTTTAGTCCGACAGTTTCGCCCACCAGAACTTTCCCCCGTTTAGCCTCTATTCTGTCAGGCTCCTTAACCACCGGTCCGTTGCCGGGCGGCGACGCAGTTGCTACCATTGAAGCCCTAAGTTCTGTTTCACGCACTTTAAATTTCCGTTTGACAGTGAGAGATAATTCACCGTATAGTTCTACAGCGCCATTAACAGTAGCACAAACAGCTTTTAGAGATATGGTTGTAACGGTTACGAATACTTCAGGGCCATTTCAGGTTACATCACCTAACACGAATGTATCTTATGAGGAAGGTTCAATTCAAACCATAACTTGGGATGTTAACAAGACTTCATTACCACCGGTGAATTGTGCCAACGTAAAAATAAGTTACTCAACAGATGGCGGGTTAACTTTCCCTATTGTCTTGGCTTCAAGTACGCCAAATGATGGCACTGAAGCGATAACAATTCCTGTTGGCATAACAAATACAGCACGTATAAAAGTTGAAGCTTTTGGCAATATATTTTTTGATATCTCAAACAGTAACTTTGCAGTGATAGCTCCTTTAATGTTAGCTGCTACCATAACAGACCAACCAATTGCACAAATAGCTTGTATTCCCTCAGCAGCCTCATTTTCGGTAAATGCTATTGGAACTTGTTTATCTTATCAATGGCAGGTAAGTACCAATAATGGCGCTTCGTTTACTGATATTCCTTTGGCAACAAATGCTACTTATACAACAAGTTCTACATCAGCCGCTTTAAATGGCAATCTTTATAGGGTAATTATTTCAAGCATTTGTTCGCCCACAACCCCTGTTGTTTCTAAATCAGTTTCTCTAACGGCTATAAATCCTGTTATAATTACACAAAATCCTTTGTCCCAAAGTGGATGTGCATTAGATACTTATACTTTTTTTGTTACAGCTACGGGTGGCAATTTAATCTATCAATGGCAAGTTAGTAAAGACGGTGGCGCAACGTACAACAACGTTTCTCCCGGTCTGCCCTCAGGTCCTGCAACGAGTGGTACAACATTTAACTATACAATTAATAATGCTCCTGTTTCATTAAGTGGCAATTTTTACAGAGTTATTGTTACAGGTCAACCTTGCGGAATTACAACTACGCTTGTTGCACAATTAAGGTTAAGTAACAAGCCTTCTTTAGTTTTATCAGCACCTGTTACTTCAAACACAAATCCGGCTGTAAACGTTACGTTATCTATTAGCGTAAGTCCTCCAAATACAAATATTATTTATTTATGGAAACGCAATGGCGTTCTATTGCCTAACACATTATCTGCTACTTCAATAAAAATTGCCGTAGATGACGAAGCGTCCTACGAGGTTACAACCACGGATGTTTCAACAGGTTGTCAAAGCACGTCAAATACTATAAATACCTCTGCTTCCACAAGTGATAATTTAATTAAGAACAAAGTATTTATTTATCCAAATCCTGTAAAAACAACAATGCAGGTACGATTCAATAATTCTGGAAGTACAAACAGAAGTATAATGCTTAATATTTATGATGGCAAAGGAGTGAGGGTGTTTTCTAAAGCATATTCAATTTCAGGAACATTGGGTAGAATGGATGTAGATATGACTAGAATGCAGGACGGAACTTATATGGTTTATTTAATGGATAACTCAGGTAAAAAACTAGCAGGTAGTAAAGTTGTAAAACTTAATTAGTTTTTCTGTTTTCTTTGTAATGCTTTTTTACTCGTTTTGCATATTTATTTTTGTCTAACCAAATTTTTTTCAATGTTTAAACATTAATAAAAAAATGTTTTATATCTTTATATTCTAAATAATATAATTATGAGTTTAATAGAAGATCTTAACTGGCGTTACGCCACAAAAAATATGAATGGCGAAACTGTTTCTGAGGAAAAGTTAGATGCAATATTAGCTGCGACTAATTTAGCAGCAACGTCTTGGGGCTTACAACCATTTACTGTTTTAGTTGTGAGCAATGAGGAAATAAAAGTAAAATTACAGGCAGCAGCTTATGGTCAAACACAAGTGGGCAGCAGTTCTTCAGTATTGGTATTTGCCGTTCCGTTAGAAATTACTACAGCCGATATTGAGAAGTTCATAAACCTTATTGCAACAACCCGAAGCATACCTGTTGAATCATTAGATGAATATAAAAAAATTATTTTGGGGTCTGTTGGCCCATTGCCTGCAGAACAACAACAAATATGGTCTGCAAAGCAAGCATATATTGCTTTAGGAACTGCGCTTGCTGCGGCGGCTGAGCAAAAGGTTGATGCTTGTCCAATGGAAGGTTTTGATGCAGCACAGTTTGATAAAATACTTGGACTTACAGAGAAAGGTTTAAAATCAGTTGTTATAATGCCGGTAGGGTTTAGAGCCGCGGATGATGCAACTGCACAATACATTAAAGTAAGAAAACCAGAGAGTGAGTTATTTCACTTTGTAAAATAAGTTGATAGACTTAAAAAAAATGGCTGCCTTATAAAAGAGGCAGCCATTTTTTATTAAAAATTTCTAAAGTTAAACAAGATCCGAAAATAATCCGTTTACAAATTGTTGTCCGTTGAATACAACTAAGTCTTCCATTTTTTCTCCAACGCCAATAAACTTTACAGGAATTTTAAATTGGTCAGCAATTGCTATTACAACACCACCCTTTGCGGTTCCATCAAGCTTTGTAATACTTAATGCAGTTACTTCGGTAGCAGCAGTAAACTGCCTTGCCTGTTCTAAGGCATTTTGTCCAGTGCTCCCATCAAGTACCAACATCACTTCATGGGGTGCATCAGGTATTACTTTTTGAATTACTTTTTTAATTTTACTCAGTTCATCCATTAAATGTGCCTTGTTGTGTAACCTGCCGGCAGTATCTATCAAAATAACATCTGAATTTCTTGACACACCACTCATGACAGTATCGTAAGCAACTGATGCAGGATCGCTACCCTGTTCTCTCTTAACTATCGGAACGCCTGTTCGCTCACTCCAAATGGTAAGCTGCTCAACAGCCGCAGCTCTAAACGTATCAGCAGCACCTAATAAAACTGATTTACCTGCTTTTGAAAAGTTATAGGCTAATTTGCCAATGGTGGTTGTTTTGCCTACACCATTCACTCCAACTACTAAAATGACATGTGGCTTATGCCCAGCAGGTAATTCGTAATTTTCGTAAGAGCTATCACCTGCAGAAGTTACCAACAGCATCTCAATTTCTTCTTTCAAAATGCCGTTCAGCTCCGCTGTATTTATGTATTTATCTTTTGCTACCCTCTTTTCAATATTATCTATAATTTTTACAGTGGTTTCAATGCCTACATCTGCGCTTACCAGCGCATCCTCAAGATCATCCAATACGCCTTCATCTACCGTGTTTTTGCCGGCAATGGCTTTTGTTATTTTACTAAAAAAACCTTCTCTGGTTTTTTGTAGCCCTGCATCTACAGCTTCCTGCTCTTCTTTTTTCTTCCCAAATAATTTATCAAAAAGACCCATGGTTTCTATTTAAAAACTTAATGTTTATATGGTAAAAGTAACTTGATTGAACCAATAAGTAATTAATCAAAAAGTAGTAACTATTTTAAACCACAATTAAATCGTCAATTACTTTAATTAAAAAAGCCATCTCTATAAAAAGAGATAGCTTTAATAAAGTAATACAAAAAAAATTTATTTAGCTAAATGCTCCTGAATTTTATCTTTATGTACAATAGATTCTTTAAAAGTGTATGCACCTGTTTTAGCACTACGTATGGTACGTATTACTTTGGTCCAGTTTTTTGCATCTGCTGCTGCTTTCTGATCTTTGGTTTTTATCGCCGTTTTAGCTGCTTTTGCCATGATATGTTAATTTGAAAATGTAAAAATGTGCCAATCTGTAAATTGACTAATTTGTTCGTTTATTTAATTTCTTTATGTACAGTTACCTTTTTAAGAATTGGGTTAAATTTCTTTAACTCCAAACGCTCGGTGGTATTCTTTTTATTTTTAGTAGTAATGTAGCGGCTGGTTCCTGGTTTACCACTGGTTTTATGCTCAGTGCATTCCATTATAACCTGCACTCTGTTTCCTTTCTTTGCCATTTTATTATTTTGAAAATTTGAAAGATAACATTTGAACTATTGAACAAATATTAAACAATCTTTATTACTTAATTTAGATTTTAGAACCAGCTGCACGCATAGACTTTACGGTTGCATATAGCCCGTTTTTGTTAATTGTGCGAATAGCTTCTGAAGATAATTTCATAGTTATCCATTTATCTTCTTCTGCAAGAAAATAACGCTTCGTTTGAAGGTTTGGTAAAAACCTGCGCTTTGTTTTTATATTAGAGTGAGATACCTTATTACCCGTTATTGGTCTCTTACCCGTAAGTTCACATACTCGTGCCATTGTCCTTAAATTTTGGACGGCAAAAGTAATGAATTATATTTATAAACTATCGAGATTATTAAATAATTTTAGAATTATGTTTCCAACTTCTCTTATAGTCTCCATCAAAAAACAAATATATCGGCAACTTGGTTTAAAATATATTGATTTCGAAGTTAACTCAACTTCGCCTATATGATTCCAAAGCTTTAATTTTTGCCTGTTTTAATAACCTAAACATCTGTAGAACAATAGCGAGTAAAATCAGTGCCACGCCAAAGTAAAATTCCTTGTGAAATGATGCGCCCTCGCCAAAAAATACGAATGCGAGTATAAGTCCATATAAAGGTTCCAAATTATACATCAGGTTACAAGTAAAGGCCGAAATTTTTCGCAAAGCATTCAGTTGTAAATCAAAACATAATACCGTGCAGACAACAGCCAATATTAACAGCCAACCAAAATCTTCCAGGGTTGGTATAAAATAACTTGCAGGTGTAAACTTTAAATAGAGGGGGAGTAGCAAGGAAAGTATTAAAAAACCACCAAAAAGTTCGTAAAAAGTAAGTGTGCGTGGCGAAAATTCTTTTACCAACTGTTTGTTAAGCATTGGAAAAATGGCGGCACCAAGCGCAGCTAAAATACCATAGACAATGCCCAATTTAAATTTCGGATGAAAATCGAAAATGATATAAATACCGATAACTGCCAACAAACCAAGTAACAACTCGGCAATTTCTATTTTCTTTTTAAAAAGAACTGGCTCTATCAATGCAGAGAAAAAACCCGCAGCAGATAGGCATACAAGCGCAACCGATATATTGCCATATTTAACGCTGCCATAAAAAGTAACCCAGTGAAAAGCGATTATTCCCCCTACAGCTGTCATTCTTAAAATATCTTTCCACGCAATTTTCTTAAATTCTTTTTTGGCATAAAGCATTGCAGCGAGCACAATAACAGTAATAAGCAAGCGGTACCAAACCAAAAGCCCTTCGTTTAAATTTATTAGCCTTCCCAAAACAGCAGTAAAGCCTGCTAAAAAAACAGCAATATGTAATTGTATAAAGGCTTTTTTCATTTTGTAATGGCAAAGATAGTTTCAAAGCTTAAGTTTATGTATTTATGGAAAGAGGCTCATCAACATAATAATTAGAATTAAATTACTGTTGTCCGAGATACACTTAAAATTACTTAAAAATACCCTTGTACGCCTTGGTATTACTCAAAAGCTAAACTGCGGGTGGTTTTGGGGGTGCCCTTTTTGTTTTTTCCTGACCTGTTTTTCTATGTGCCGTTTCCTT
>JBBRPX010000015.1:0-29985 GCA_038227505.1 Chitinophagales bacterium | reverse complement strand
TTTTAATTGTTCACTAATAGCAGCCGGGATTGGTATTGTTTGTTTTGTGATAGGCTCAATCACATCATAAAATTTTACGGGGTGAGCAGTTTCTAAAATTATTCCGTTGCGTTCTGTATTTTGTTTAAGATAAACCTGCAGCGCTGTATATGCTACTGCTCCATGAGGATCCAGTAAATAGTTAGATTTATTTAAAACTTCCAATATCGTTTCTGCTGTTTTTATATCGGAAATACTTACAGCACTCAGATTATGTTTTAAATCATTCTTATTGCTATTAAACATCTCCAGTACCCGTACAAAATTGCTTGGATCGCCCACATCCATTGCGTTTGAAATAGTAGATACTGCTTTTTTTGGACTGTATAAATCGGTTTTAAAAAACTGTGGTACGGTATCATTTGCATTACAAGCTGCAATGAAATGCTTAATGGGTAATCCACTTTTTTGAGCAAGTAAACCGGCACAGATATTTCCAAAATTACCGCTTGGTACCGCAACTGTTGGTGGGTTGTTTTTGTCTTGCCATTGTTTCCATAAAAAGAAATAATAAAACTGTTGCGGTAACCATCGGGCCACATTAATGGAGTTTGCAGAAGTCAGAAAAACCTGTTGCTTCAATGCTTCATCCATAAATGCTTCTTTTACCATTTTTTGGCAATCATCAAAACTTCCGTTTACTTCAATGGCATGGATGTTTTTGCCAGGCGTTGTCAATTGTTTTTCCTGTACGCTACTTACTTTTCCTGATGGGTACAATATTACCACTTCAATACCGGGCACATCATAAAAACCATGTGCAACAGCTCCGCCTGTATCGCCTGATGTTGCAACGAGTACGATTATCTTATCTGTCTTTTCTTTTGCAAAATAACCCAGGCAGCGACTCATAAACCTTGCGCCAATATCTTTAAATGCAAGGGTAGGGCCATGAAACAATTCTAACGAAAAAATATTTTCAGAAATCTGCACCAGCGGTAAATCAAAATTTACTGTTTCTTCCACAATCTTTTTTAAAGTATCTTCCGGAATAACATTACCAACAAACGGTTTTATTACCTCGTATGCAATGGCTGCATTTGAATAATTTTCTATATCGACTAACATTTTTTTATCTACCTGCGGAATACTTTGTGGAAAGTACAAACCCTTATCAGGCGCTTGTCCGGCAATGGTAGCGGTTTTAAAATCTTCGATGGGGGAATTGTTATTTAGACTATAGTAAAGCATGATTGGTATTGAGTAGTTAGTGTTGAGATGTTAGACATAAGATACAAGATCAAAGACACAAGATTAAAGACAAAAGACACAACAAGTCCATATTCAATATTCATCATTCAAAATTCGTCATTCGGAATAACCTTTACTCCTTTCTTATTAACAGTTGTTACATAACACCTAAAATCTACTCCAAGTTTTGTGTAAACATTTTCCATAATATTTTTAATTATAAAAGCAGTTTGTTCATCTTTGTTAAACATAAATATTGAAGGTCCTGAGCCCGAAATACCTCCGCCCAATGCGCCTGCTTCTTTGCATTGTCTTTTCACATCATCAAAGCCCGGTATTAAAATGCTGCGTACTGGCTCTATAATTACATCTTCCAGCGATCGACCAATTAAATCGTAATCTTCTTTCAGAAAACCTGTTATTAATCCTGCTATGTTACCCCATTGTTTAATGGCATCTTTTAATAGTACTTCTTTACGTAAAATTTGTCTGGAGTCAGATGTTTTTACTTCTATTTGCGGATGTACAACGGTTACAAAAAGTGGAGGTGAATTAAGTGGAATAATATCCAACGGATGTATAGACCGTATCAGTGTTATACCGCCATAAATGCAGGGCGAAATATTGTCAGCATGTTTTACGCCACTTGCTAATTTCTCGCCATTCATGGCAAACTGCACCAACTGTTCTTTGGTAAAATAATTATCCAATAATTTATTTGCTGCAACTACAGCCCCTGCAGAACTTGCCGCACTTGAGCCTAAACCACTACCAGGCATAATTGTTTTATGAATTGTTACATTGAAACCTATAGGTTTTGGATACGCTTCCATCAAAGCCTGTAATGCAACACCGGCCACGTTTTGCTCGGTTATTTCAGCCAAACCATAAACATCGGTATGTTTTATATTGATGATCGGCTCTTCCAATAAAGTAAGTTCCATCACATCTTGCGGATCATTTAAGGCCATTCCCAGAATATCGAAACCGCAAACTAAATTGGCTACGGTAGCAGGCGCAGTTATTTTAATTTTTTTCATTGTTTTGTTTTACTGCTAAGACGCAGAGGCGCAAAATTTATATAATGTTTAAATTTTTTTTGTATTGTTACTTCCTTAAAACGCTCAGAACACAAATAAGAATAAATAAATTTTTGCTTTGCGTCTTAGCGCCTTTGCGGTAATTTTTCTTTATATCCTCGCTGCCCTGATAATATCTGCAAATACACCCGATGCTGTAACTGCAGCGCCAGCACCCGCACCTTTAATTACCAACGGCTGCTCGGGGTAACGTTCGGTATAAAACATTACTGCATTATCCTTTCCATACAAATGGTAAAAGTCGCTTCGGTCATCTACCTGTTGCAAGCCTACGATTGCTTTTTGTGATGTATTTTCAGCAAGGTAGCTTGCTACAAATTTTAATTTTTTACCACTAAGTTTTGCAGCTTCAAAGATATTTTTAAAATGTACTTCTTCTTTTTCCATAGCCGCATAAAAATCTTCTACAGTTCCAATCATGCAACTCTCGGGCATAAAAGAATTGTTTTGTATCTCGGTCATTTCTATAGCTTCGCCAGCTTCTCTTGCCAATATCATTATCTTCCGCATTACATCTGTTCCGCTTAAATCAAGTCTTGGGTCTGGCTCAGTATATCCTTCCTGCTGTGCTTGCTTTACAACTGATGCAAAACTTTTTTCGCCATTGTAATTATTAAAAACAAAATTTAATGTGCCGCTTAATACAGCTTCTATCTTTTTTATTTTGTCACCGCTGCGGAGTAAATCATTTAAGGTGCCAATAATGGGTAATCCTGCGCCAACATTTGTTTCAAATAAATACAGGCTGTTAAATTCTGTTGCAGTATTTTTTAATAATCTATAATTAGCATAAGCAGATGATGCCGCTATTTTATTACATGCTACTACAGATACACTTTTTTGTAACAGTTCTTTATACACGGTTGTTATTTCTTCATTGGCAGTTACATCTACAAAAACACTATTACGTAAGTTTTTCTTTTGTATAAGTAATGCAAATTCCCTGATATCCATGGCAGTTCCATGCTCAAGTTCGGATTTATACATTTCAGTATCTACTCCATCTTCATTAAACAGCATTTTTTTACTGTTGGCAATTCCCGCAATTTTTAACTGAAGTCTGTATTGCTTTAATAAAAGCTGTTTCTGTAATGTTAACTGCTGCATTAATTTTTGTCCTACATTTCCCAGCCCGGCAATAAATATATTTACTTGCTTATAGGCTGTTTCAAAAAATACTTCATGTAAGGTATTAATTGCTTTTTTTACGTCAACTGTGTTTATAACGGTAGAGATATTTCTTTCTGATGAACCTTGCGCTATAGCTCTAATATTTATACCATTCCTCCCCAAAGCAGCAAACATTTTACCACTGATACCCGTGTGGTTTTTCATGCTATCACCTACAATAGCAATGATAGATAAATTTCTTTCCAACACAAGAGGTTGCACCTGCCCAATATTGATTTCATATTCAAATGCATTATCAACAGCAGCTTTTGCCTTTTCACAAAAAGCAGCTTCAATACCCACACAAATAGAATGTTCAGATGATGCCTGTGTTATTAATATCACATTAATAGAGGCATTAGCCAACGCTTCAAAAAGTCTTTTTGAAAAACCGGGAATACCCACCATTCCACTTCCTTCCAAACTAATAAGAACTAAATTATTTATACTGGAGATACCTCTAACAGGAGACTCATTCTCAGCTACTTCATTCTTAATTACAGTGCCTGCATCTTGCGGAGCGAAAGTGTTTTTTATCCATACAGGAATTGATTTGCTCATTACCGGTTGTATGGTAGGTGGGTATATGACCTTAGCACCAAAATGAGAAAGTTCCATTGCTTCCTGGTAAGAAATTTCAGGAATGTGTTTTACGTTTGTTACAATTCCTGGGTCTGCAGTCATCATGCCCGAAACGTCTGTCCATATTTCAAGAAAAGAAGCATCAACTCCCGCCGCAATAATAGCGGCTGTATAGTCTGAACCGCCTCTGCCGAGTGTAGTTGTAATATTGTTTTTAGTAGAAGCAATGAAGCCCGGTATGACAAAAAGATCTGCATTATTTGCTGTAAAAAAATGTTTTAGTTTAGAATTTGTCTCTGCATAATTAACTACAGCCATTCCAAAATTATCATTTGTTTTTATTAGTGTCCTTGCATCTACCCAAATGCATTTTATTTGTTGTGCATTTAATGCAGCTGCAATAATTTGCGATGATAATAGTTCGCCGTAGCTAACAATTTTATCTTTTGTGCGTGCAGAGCATTCGCTTAATAAAAACACCCCGTTGCAAATATCTTCCATTTCATTACAGGCTTTTTTTACAAGGCTAAGGATGCTGCTTTGTTGTTGTATAGGGATGAGTTTTTTTACTGCTTTCATGTGGCGTTCTTCAATTTCACTTAGTCTTGTCTTGTAATTTTCATCACCAACTTCAGCGATAGCAACACAATTTAAAAGTAGATCTGTTATGCCGCCAAGTGCTGAAACAATAACAATTTTTCTGTTAGCATTATGTCTTATAATATCTACAACTCTATGTATGTTCTCTGCATTTGCAACAGAACTTCCGCCAAATTTTAATACCTGCATATAATAAAATTGTAAATTTTAGAAAATAGTTGTGCTTTTGGTAAAAGCAAACGCCCATTGGTTTTTATGAAAAGGATAACCCTAACGGGTTATGGCAGTACACGTAGATTTGCCAATACCCATCAAAAGGATGGCAAAAATTTGGCTATTAAAAATATGATTTGATATAAGTTTCATATAATTTAATCTCAATATAAGAAAATATTATTTAGTTCATATTAATCGATCAGGATAAATTACGCCGTGCTAAATATTTTTTCCTTAATTTGATTTTGCAAAAAGCAAATTAATTATGATAAAATACAGCGAAATAAAGAAAGGCGGACATGTAATAGCAAATGCTGATGGTGATGTAAGGAGAGGAGAAATTGAAGAACTTAATAACAGTGAAAAACAGGTATGTGTAAACACTGGGGCACAAAGTTTTTGGTTTGAAACTGATCAACTGAGCCCAATTGAATTGAACGAAAAAGAACTAATGAACTTTAAATTTCATAAACAAGTAAATGAAGATGGCACCATTAAATATTCAAAGGGGGCTTTTAGAATGCTAATTCCAAAAGAAGGAGATTTCAGCAGAATGGAAATTTGGTATAGAGATGAACAAAGGCATTTTGTGGAGCCAATGCCATTGCATATATTTCAAAATCATTTTTATGAAATGACGAAGGTGTATTTAAATGAAGGCTCCTTTGATTAATAAATTTAATTTTATTTTTGAGCCTTCTCTGTTTAAGAGGAGGCTTTTTAGTAAATTTAAAATTTTTTCAATTTTTATATTATTTAAATGATGGTAAATACAGACACGAGGTATTTGCGTTAATTAATTTATGAGGATAAGCATTATTATACCTACTTACAATGAGGCAGAAAATATAGAAAGTTTAATTTCTTATTTACTGCGCATTGAGCAAAAGGAAAGCATTGAAATTATTGTTGCTGATGGTGGCAGTACTGATAGTACCATAGAATTGGCGCAAAAATGCGGCGTTACGTCACTTCTGTCAGCTATTAAGGGACGAGCAGGGCAAATGAACCATGCTGTTGACTTTGCTACAGGTGATGTGTTGTATTTTATACATGCAGATAGTAGACCTCCCGTTACATATTTTGGGGATATTAAAAATGCGTTATTAAAAGGTTACAACTGCGGTTGTTACCGCTCACAATTTGACAGCAATAATTTTATGCTGAAAATAAACGCATTTTTTACGAGGTTAAATGTGCTGTTTTGCAGGGGAGGAGACCAGACAATTTTTGTTACGAGAGCACTGTTTGAAAAAGTTGGTCCGTATAAAAATGAGATGCTTATTATGGAAGATTATGATTTTTTGGCAAGAATAAGAAAGCAGGGAAAATTTAAACTGTTTAATAAAGCCACTGTTTTTTCTGCAAGAAAATATGATGAAAACAGTTGGTTAAAAGTGCAAAAAGCAAATTTAAAAATTGTACGTATGTACAAAAATGGAAAGTCGCAACAGGAAATGTTAGATACTTACAAACGAATGTTAAACTATCGCAAGAATGCATTTTAACGACAAAGTAGTTTGGATAACCGGAGCATCTTCCGGTATTGGTGCAGAGCTTGCGTTTCAATTGTCTGCACAAAATGCAAAACTTATTCTTACTGGGAGAAACAAAGAAATGCTTGAAATGGTACAGCAAAAATGTTTGCAGAAAACTTCGTTTTGCAAAATAGTGACAGCAGATCTTTCTAAAGAAGCAGAAACGGAAAAATCAGTAATCAAAGCGCTCGAACAGTTCAATAAAATAGATGTCGTTTTTTTAAATGCTGGAGTTACACAACGTTCTCTTGCATTTGAAACTGAACTAAGTGTTTATAGATCATTAATGGAGATTAATTTTTTTGCACCAGTCATTATCACACAAAAACTTTTTCCAATTTTTAAACAACAGGGGAGTGGGCATTTTGTAGCAATGAGTAGTGTTGCGGGTTTAATTGGGTTCCCTTACAGAAGTGGTTATGCTGCAGCAAAGCATGCACTGATGGGTTATTTTGAAACTTTACAGACTGAAAATGCTGTAGCAGGTGTTAAATACACGATAGTTAGCCCAGGTCGAATAAATACGCCCATTTCAGTATCTGCACTTACTAAAGATGGGTCGCCTCATTTAAAAAAAGATGTAGGTCAATTGAACGGATTATCAGTTGAAAAATGTGTTTTACAAATTTTAAAAGCGGTAGAAAATAACAAAAAACATATTATTATTGCACGGGCAGAGTATTGGCTTTGGGTTATAAAAAAGTTTATTCCGGCGTTGTTTTATAAAATAGCTCATAAAAAAGGGATGAATAATTAAAATAGGGCTGCTTTTTTTTTTTCGTAAGTACGTTTTATTATGCATGACTATATAACCGGAATTCAACAAATTGGGATTGGTGTAAAAAACCTGAGGGAGAGCATGCTTTTTTACAAAGATATTTTTGGTTTAGATGTATTGATTTTTAATGATACATCTGATGCTCACTTAATGACACAATATACTGGTGGAAGGGTTTATAACAGACAAGCTGTTTTAACCATGAATTTAGCCGGAGGAGGTGGTTTTGAATTATGGCAGTATAATAATAAGGAGCCTCTGGAAAATAGAAATGGCGTAAAATACGGTGATATCGGTATTTATGCAGCAAAAATAAAATGCAGAGATGTAAAAGAAGCCCATTCCTTTTTATCAACGAACACAAATCTCACAACCTCTGATATCCAAAACGATCCTCTTCACAATCTACACTTGTGGGTTAAAGATAATGTTGGCAACCGTTTTAATATTGTTCAAGGTTACCAGTGGTTTAAACAGTCTGCAGCTAAAACGGGTGCTGTGACTGGTGCTGTCATTGGCGTTTCTGATATGGAAAAATCTATTTTTTTCTATAAGAATTTTTTGGGAATCGCTGAAGTTGTGTATGATTTTATTGGAAATTATTCCGATAATGATCTTGGTAAAGAAATAAATTGCCGGCGAGTATTACTGAGAAAAAAAGTTTCCGGAAAAGGTGCTTTTAATAAACTTTTAGGTGCTGTGGAAATTGAACTTGTGCAAAGTTTTGATGGAAATTCAATTAGGATATTTAAAGGTAGATTTTGGGGGGATTGTGGTTTTATTCATTTGTGTTTTGATGTCTTACAAATGGATGAATTGAAGAACCACGCAGCGTCTTTAGGAATTCAATTTAGCGTGGACAGTCATGAATCTTTTGCGATGGACGTGGCCTCAGGTAGATTTTGTTATACTGAAGATCCTGATGGAACTTTAATTGAATTGGTTGAGACGCATAGAATTCCAATATTTAAAAAATTTGGTTTATACCTCAACCTAAAAAAGCGTAATCAGCAAAAACCGTTGTTTGATTGGATGATAAATTTATTATCTCTCAGTAAAGTAAAATAATTTTTTATATCCATTCAGGCGGGATGTCTTTTTCTTCATCAACATCATTTAAAACCGGCATCCTGTGGTAAGTAATGCCATGTTGCTTTATATCTTTTAAAGTTTCTGTAAATACAGTTTCAGTACTCCAATTTTTATTTTTAAAAAGGTATGAATGTAATTTCTTCATTCCCAGTAAATAGTATCCGCCATCAGTAGCTTCGCCAATTACAATATCATTCGATTTTAAATTATAAAATGCACTATCAATGAATTCGGTTGTTAAGCCAGGGCAATCACTGCCAATAATAATACACCGCTCAAAACCTTTTGCAAAAAGTAAATTAAATGCTGCCTGCATACGATCACCTAAACATGCGCCGGTTTGTAATTCGTATGAAAATCCCTTCCAAAAATTATCTTCATCCTTTTCCGTCAGAAATGCAAAGCGTTCGCAACAGACAGCATTAGCTACCCCATTTGTGTGGGCTAAAAGTTTTTTATAAATGTCAAGCGCTTTTTCGTCACCTATTGTTGCTGCTAACCTTGTTTTTACTTTTCCCAAAACAGGTTTTCGTGCAAAAATTATTAATCCCCTCTCTAAATTGGTTTCCATAACCTAATATGTTGTTTCAAAAATATATTATAAAATAATTACACCGTAAAATTATCATAGTATGTGCTAAAATCATAATAAGGTTCTTATAAATTGTTGTGCTATAATTAACAACCCTTAACACCCCATAAACACTTGGAACTTTACTTTTGCCATCCGGTAAAGATCATCTCACTTAAATTAACTTTTTATAGCACAATAGATATACTCTCAGGTCGTTAATTAGTTTTTAATCTCGTTTTAAGTATGAAAATATTAAAAGTAAACAAAGTATATCTTTCTTTTTGTGCAATAGTGGGCTTTATGCTTCATCTGCCTTTTGCTTTCTCGGGGACAAAAGTTTTTTCTTTTAAACCCTCATTTAGCAATGAAACGAAAACCACCAGTACGTCTTTTTCTTCAGCTAAAATTTATGATAGCCTTAAATTAAATCTTTCTGGGCTTTCTCAACAGGCTTTTACATGTGCAATAAAAGGATACGAATATTTAAAAGTAAAGGGTAAAATTGGCAACGATAATTTTTTATCTATTGTAGATTTTTCAAGACCATCTTCTCAAAAAAGGCTATTCGTAATTGATCTTAAAAATTATAAAGTTTTATTTAATACTTATGTTGCACATGGCCAGGGAAGCGGTGCAGCTATGGCTACGCAGTTTTCCAATATTCCTGAGAGTTACCAGAGTAGTTTGGGTTTTTATACTACATCGTCTACATATACTGGTAAAAATGGCTATTCCATGCATTTAGAAGGAATGGAAAACGGGATAAATGATAAAGCAAATGAAAGAGCAATTGTAATGCACGGAGCACCTTATGTAAATGAAAATATTATACACGACAGAGGTTATATAGGAAGAAGCTGGGGTTGCCCTGCGGTGCCTGAGAAACTTAATAAACCAATCATCGACAAAATAAAAAATGGTTCTTGTCTTTTTATTTTTAGTGAAAATGCGAAGTACTTAAAATCATCTAAAATTTTGAACAGTTAAGCCAAATCGAATTTTAATAAAAAAGTTTAATAGAAATATTAAACTTTTGTTGTTTTAAACTGTCATACCAAAAACTAACGGTTTTATGCTAAGAATTTCTATGTTCTGTCTATTACTAGTATCTCTATCTTTTGCAAAGGCACAAACTCCCATTCCCGATACAGCTAAAATTGATAATATTTTAGACGACGATATTTTAAATTTTTTGGATAGTATTAAAAAGCCAACAAGCTATTTTACGTTAGCGCTTGGGTTAGGTAATAAATTTTTTAGTGTTAAAAATAATTCAATAAATTCATCGCAGGCGGAAGTAAACAAGTTGTATCTAACTACAGCATTATCCTACACAAATAAAAGTGGTTTTGGATTATCTGTGATGCCTTATATAAGCAATGCAAATGGGTCATTAAAGATCTATCAGACGGCTGTGACACCTTCCTATAATGTAGCTGGCAAAAATATTGATTTTAATATTTCTTATACCCGTTATTTAGCTGATTACAAATCCTATAATTCAAATGCTACTTATCAAAATGATTTTTTTACAAGCGGAACATATACCAAAGGTTATTTGGAACCTTCTCTTTCATTAGGTTATACCTCTGGAAAATTTAAAGAGGCTAATATCATCCCAATTCAATTACAGAATCGTATTGTGTACGTAAAAGACAGTACCAACAACAATATAAAAAATTACTCGGTTTCAGCAGCAATAGAACATACTTTTAATTTTGAAAAAATTCTAAATTCCAATGGAGAACTTTCATTGATTCCGCAATTACTTGTCATTGCCGGAAGCCAAAGCTTTAGCGCAAAACACACAAATAAGAATTACGATTTTTTTTTAAAGAAAAGTACACGATTTAAATCTCGTACCAAAACTGCAAATGAGCCGTTTAATTTGCAGTCTTTAGCATTTTCATTTGATGTATCATATAGAGTCGGTAAATTTTTCCTGTCACCTAATCTATATCTCGATTATTATTTGCCTGCAACTACAGGTAAAAAATTTACTACTGTGTATTCTGTATCTGCGGGTATTTCATTTTAATGAACGCTCATTTCCCATAGGAGCTTAGCAAATTTGTATTTCTTACATTTGTAAAAAATATCTAAATGAGTCTGCGTAATATTTTAAGAGGAACCGGAGTGGCAATTATCACTCCTTTTGCACAAGATCTTTCTGTTGATTATGCTGCATTAGGTAATGTTATAGATTATAATATAAACAATGGCGTAAACTATATTGTTACTTTGGGTACAACCGGAGAGACACCTGTACTTTCAACTGAGGAAAAAAAAGAAATTATATTTTTTACACAGAAACATATCGATGGTCGTGTGCCAATGGTAATAGGCATGGGAGGAAATGATACCGCCTCTGTGATAAAAGATCTACAATCATATCCTTTAGATGGAGCTTTAGCCATTTTAAGTGCAAGTCCATACTATAATAAGCCATCGCAACAAGGCATATATGAGCATTATAAAGCAATTGCTGCGGCATCTCCCAAACCAATAATTTTATATAACGTACCAGGGCGTACCGGTAGAAACATGCTCGCTTCTACAACATTGAGGCTTGCACAACTTGACAATGTTGCCGGTATTAAGGAAGCCGGTAATGATATACAGCAAGTAATAGAACTTCTAAAAAATAGACCTGAAAATTTTGCTGTTATAAGTGGAGATGATGACCTTGTTTTACCTGAACTTGCTTGTGGAATTGACGGTGTAATCAGTGTAGCAGCAAACGCATTTCCAAAGTTGTTTACAATGATGGTAAACTATGGTTTAGCATACAATTTTACGGAAGCTGTGAAAATAAATAATCAATTGTTAGAAGTTTATAAACTACTTTTTGTAGAAAATAATCCTTCAGGTGTGAAGGCTTTTTTATATGAAATGAAATTGATTGAAAATGTGCTTCGTTTACCGGGCGTTCCACTGAGTAGAGATTTACAAGAACAGGTAAAAAAATATGCAGCTTCAAATACACACTTATGAAACCCGTTGTGAGTTTCATATTATATATTTCTATTTTTTTTAATGCGACTGCGCAACCTTCCGATAGTGCCGTAAAATATATCTGGAAAAATGAAGCGACAAACGTTTCTGCATCCATTGAAATTTACGGAATACAACAACCAAATAAACCCTATTGCTTGTTTTATTTCAACAATGTTGATACAGTTTACAATAATATTTCAGACAGTCTTTTTAACGAATTTGTAAATATTTCTACATTGAAATGCCCGGTAATAAAGATTAGTTTTTATAACTTGACAGATACATTGCCCGTCCAAAAAATTAAATTGTATAGGGAAGAATTTTTAAAGTTTATACTCGCCGATGTTCAAAAAAGATACACGCAAATAAGAACAAATAACCTAATTATTTCTGGAGTTAATTATTTTGCCATGGTAGCATTGTCTATAGCAATTAATGATCCCCTCAATATCAATAAAACTGCTTTATTTTTTAATGAGGAAGAAAATGCAGTACCCTTGAATACAGTTACTGCTGCTGATGCAAAACGGTTGAAAGGGAAATTGTATTTTTATGTAAATCACCAAAATAAAGATGATAAGTTTGTGGATTCTCTAACGACAAACCTGGCGCTAAATTCCACTATAGTTCTTTACAGGTTTGATCATTTGGGTGACCTTGTTTCTTCGAGTATTTTTGAGGAAGCTTATAAGTGGTTATTAGCCGATGGTAACAATTATATTATTCAAAATGATGATTAAATTTTGAAACATGCTCCCTCGTGAGCAATCTCTGTATTTTCAAATACCTCTTTAGTTTCCATTAAAAACTCATCCAGCTCTTCATATTTTGAGGAAAAATGACCGATTAATAATTTTTTTGCACCTGCAAGTTTTGCGATGTTTCCCGCTTGTGTCGTAGTGCAATGAAACCTTGCCGCAGCACGCTCTTCAAGATCTTTTAAATAAGTTGTTTCGTGGTAAACAAGGTCTGCACCTTTAATTTTTTCAGCAATACTTTCATCATAAATGGTATCTGCACAATACGCATAGCTGCGTGCAGCAATGGCGGGTTCTGTCACATCGTTATTTGATACGATGGTGCCTTTTTTAGTAACATAGTCACTTCCTTTTTGAAGCTCACCATAAAAAGCCTCGGGTATTTCATACATTTTAACTTTATCAGGAAGTATCGCTCTTGGGTTTTTCTTTTCCTTAAATAAAAAACCAAAACAGGCAATGCGGTGGCTTACTTTAAAAGTAGAAACAATTATTTTTTTATCGTTTGCAATTTCACCCTCTTCCGTCAAAGCGTGAAAGTAAAGAGGGTAGGGTAAAATGGTATTTGCGGCATCGAGATGCAGTTGTATAATTTGTTGAAGTAAGGGTGGGGCATAAATATGCAACTCATTTGTACGACCTAATAAACCCATGCTGGTTAGCAAACCAATTAATCCAAAATAATGGTCTCCATGTAAATGAGAAATAAATATCTTATTTATTTTACTCCGCTTTATTTTGTATTTAGTAAGTTGGTTTTGTGTTCCTTCACCACAATCAATTAAATAATTTTCATCGTTGGTTTGCAACACCTGTGCAGTTGGATTTCGCCCGTGTGCGGGTATGGCAGAATTATTCCCTAAAATTGTAAGTGCAAGCAATTTAAAAAATTTAAAACATTTTAAGTCAGGAGTATCTTTTAAGTAAAAAGGCTGCTTCTGATACCTAATTATCTTCTTCTTCGAAATCGCTCAATAATTCCCTTTCTATTTCTTCCATTTGCACAATATCCCACGCTTCACTTTCAGTTGGTGTTATATTCATTAAATCTGTAAGATTTAATTTTTCAAAAACCGCTTCCACTCCAGGTTGAAGTTGGCAAATAACCATTGATTTATTTTTTTCATAAAATTGTTGTTGAATTTCGGAAATCTTTTCCGCAGATTCATCGTCAATTTCATTTACCATTTGCATGTTGAAAATGACATGTGGAATTTTTAAACTGGCATATTCACCTATTTTTTTGATAGCTTCTGTCATATTAGCAGAAATAATTGACTCTTCAGGCGTTAAGACATTGAATTTTTCTTTGGTATCTATTTTGAGTTTCATTCTATGCGATTAATAATCTAAGATATAATAATCCGATTTAAAAATATGTGTTTGTTTTCTTTCCGTAAATAGCAATGGGCATATTGTACACATATCAACATTTTTGATTTCTTTAGCACTTAACCGCTTCTTTTTTTCGTTAACATTGTATCAATAAAAATTTAAGAGCATGGATAATAATTTTAGTACCCAGGTAAAAGAAATCATTTCTTACAGTAGAGAAGAGGCTTTAAGATTGGGAAATGATTTTATTGGCACAGAACATTTGGTTTTAGGGCTTATTAGGGATGGCGAAAATACCGCTGTAAAAATTCTTAAAACACTCAATGTAGATGTGTATGAACTTCGCAAGGAAATTGAACTTGCAGTAAAAGATAAAACAGGAAAAAACATTGCCAACATAAATTCTTTGCCCTTAACAAAGCAGGCAGAAAAAGTTATACGTATTACAGTGTTAGAGGCTAAGGCTGTAAAAAGTGCCAATGTTGAAAGTGAGCATTTAATGCTTTCTATTTTAAAAAACAAGGAGAACATCGCAACGCAAATTCTAAATCAGTTTGATGTGGATTACGATATTTTTAAAACGGAGTTAGGTTTTGTAGCGAGCGATTTACCCCGTGCAGAATTTAATGATGAAGATGATTTTGATGATGACAGTAAAAAGTTTGGTGCACAAAAGCCATCTAAACCGGGCGCTGCAAATTTGCCGAAAACCAAAACACCCGTACTCGATAATTTTGGAAGAGATATTACCCGTCTTGCTGAAGCAGGAAATCTAGATCCGATTGTTGGTCGTGAAAATGAAATTGAAAGAGTATCTCAAATACTTTCCCGTAGAAAGAAAAATAACCCAATATTGATTGGTGAACCGGGTGTGGGCAAAACCGCCATTGTTGAAGGCTTAGCTTTGCGCATTGTACAAAGAAAAGTGAGCAGGGTTTTGTTTGATAAAAGAGTGGTAAGCCTTGATCTTGCTGCGCTGGTTGCGGGTACAAAATACCGTGGTCAGTTTGAAGAGCGCATGAAAGCCATTATGAATGAGCTTGAAAAAAACAAGGATGTTATTTTATTTATTGACGAGATACATACAATTGTTGGTGCAGGTGGCGCAAGCGGAAGTTTAGACGCAAGCAATATTTTTAAACCTGCATTAGCCCGTGGTGAGCTGCAATGCATTGGTGCAACTACGCTGGATGAATATCGCCAGCACATTGAAAAAGATGGCGCATTAGATCGTCGTTTTCAAAAGGTATTGGTTGAACAGCCAAGTGTTGATGAGGCAATTGAAATACTGATTAATATAAAAAGTAAATACGAAGACTATCATAATGTAACCTACAGCCAAGAAGCAATAGAAGCTTGTGTAAAATTAAGTGATCGATATATGACCGATCGTTTGTTGCCTGATAAAGCAATTGATGTGTTGGATGAAGTTGGTGCAAGAAAGCACATAAAGAATATAAATGTCCCTGAAAATATTATTGATTTAGAGAAGAAGATTGAGGATATAAAGCTCGAGAAAAATAAGGTCGTAAAAAGTCAAAAGTTTGAAGAAGCTGCATCATTAAGAGACACCGAAAAGCGCCTTCAGGATGATTTGGAAAAAGCAAAAACTGACTGGGAAGAAGAAAGTAAAAATAAACGTTTTCCGATTGAAGAAGAAGATATCGCTGAGGTAATTCATATGATGACTGGTATACCTGTTAAACGTATGGTACAGGCTGAAACAGATAAACTTCGCCACATGGGTGAAGATTTAAAAGGCGCAGTTGTAGGCCAGTCAGAAGCTATTAGTAAAGTGGTAAAAGCAATACAGCGAAATAGAGTAGGGCTAAAAGATCCTAAAAAGCCGATTGGTACATTTATATTTCTTGGTCCTACTGGTGTTGGTAAAACCGAATTGGCTCGTACACTTGCAAGGCAAATGTTTGACAGTGAGGATGCGCTCATCCGAATTGATATGAGTGAATATATGGAGAAGTTTACAGTAAGTCGATTAATAGGAGCGCCTCCGGGATATGTTGGTTACGAAGAAGGTGGACAATTGACAGAACGTGTACGCCGCAAGCCTTACAGTGTTATTTTGCTAGATGAAATAGAAAAGGCGCATCCGGATATTTACAATATTTTATTGCAGGTGTTAGATGATGGTATGCTTACAGATGGTCTTGGTAGAAAAGTAGATTTTAAAAATACCATGATCATTATGACATCGAACATTGGTGCACGTCAATTAAAAGATTTTGGTGAAGGTGTAGGTTTTGCAACAGCTAATAGAGTTGAAAATTCCGACGAAAACAACAAGGCAGTAATTGAAAAGGCATTGAAGCGTACTTTTAGCCCGGAGTTTTTAAACAGGATAGATGACGTGGTAATATTTAATTCGCTTAGCAAAGATGATATTTTTGAAATTATTGATATTTTGATGAAGGGTGTAATGAAGCGTTTAAACAACCTTGGTTTCAGTATGGAGCTTACACCTGAAGCGAAAGTTTTTGTGGCTGACAAAGGCTACGATAGCCAGTTTGGTGCAAGGCCTTTACATCGAGCCATTCAGAAATATTTAGAAGATCCTTTAGCAGAAGAAATTTTAAATATGAACATTAAAGCTGGTGATGTTTTGGTTGCCGAGTTAGATGTAGAAAATCAAAAAGTGATATTTAAAAAGAAAGATAAAGAAGAGCCTAGAAAGAAAGAGAAGAAAAGTGAAGCTTAATCTTAATTTAAATTAATAATTGCCCCATTCATTTTGTTGTGTGGGGCTTTTTATTGTTTACTGTTTTATGTTTTAAATTCTTTTTGCCAACCATTAAAATTCCTTCACTTTTGCATAATGGCAAAAAAGATAATTATAACGATCGATGGTTGGTCATCATGCGGAAAAAGTACCCTTGCCAAACAATTAGCAAAAGAACTGGGCTACACCTATATTGATAGTGGGGCTATGTACAGGGCTATAACCTTGTATTTTTTAAGAAATCATATTGATTGGACCGATGATATGGAAGTGAAAAATGCTTTAAATGAAATTCATTTACATTTTGAACCAAACATAAAATCAGGCGAATCAGAAATATATTTAAACGACGAAAACGTTGAGTATCTAATACGGGATCTGATTATTGCAGATAAAGTGAGCGATATTGCTGCGATTGCATCTGTACGCACTTTTGCAGTTGCGCAGCAGCAAAAAATGGGAGAAAATAAGGCAATTGTTATGGATGGACGAGATATTGGTACAACAGTTTTTCCAGTTGCCGAATTAAAAATTTTTATGACTGCAGACATTGCTACACGGGTTGAAAGAAGATTTAAAGAGATGTTTGAAAAAAATCCGAATATAGTATTGGATGATGTAAAACACAATCTTGAAATGCGTGATTATATTGATTCTCACAGAGAAGTAAGTCCATTAAAAAAAGCAGAAGATGCAATTGTACTTGATAATACCAATATCGATATGTTGCAACAATTAAAAATTGCTTTAAATCTTGTAAAGCAACCTATTCATTAATCTACTATTAGCATTTCATTTTTTAGTTCCTGCAGTTTTTCACTGCTGTTTCTCATAGCTGCAATTTTTTCTATAACGGCCTCCACCATTGCGTCCGGGCAACTTGCACCACTGCTTATCAATATTTTTACAGGTCTGTTTAAAGGCAGAAAATTTGTTGAAGGTTTTTCCTCATGGGTACGGAGATTGTAATGAAAAATTGTATTATCATCAGTTATTTTATCAGCGCCATTTATGAAATAAGTAGTCAGTTTTTCTTCGCACAATTCCACAAGGTGAGATGTGTTGCTGCTGTTGTAACCGCCAACAACTATTGCAAAATCTGCTTCCTGCTCCAGCAACCCATAAATTGACGATTGGTTATCGTTTGTTGCATAGCAAAGCGTATCTCTGGTATCAGCAAATCTTTCAGCAATATTTGCATCAGTAAGATGGTATTTTGTAGCCATTATACTTTTTAGAAAATCTGCAATAGCCTGCGTATCGCTTGCAAGCATAGTGGTTTGGTTAATTACACCTATTCGTTCAAAATCTTTTTCAGGGTTAAAGCCCTCTGAAAATCGACCTACAAATTCCGTATGAAACTGCTGAAGATCTTTTTCGCCGGTTATGTATTTGCTGAGTTCAATTGCTTCTGCCATATCATTCACAATAACCGTTGGTGTAACTTTAGCAGCATGCGAAAATGTTGCACGGGTTTCTTCGTGCGTTGGTTTACCATGTACGACTACGGAATAATTTTTTTTCGCTATCTGGTCTCCACGGTTCCAAACTTTTTCAACAAAAGGGCAGGTAGTGTTGTATTTTTTTGTTGATATACCAATTGAATTAATTTTCTCTTCAATCAACAAAGTTGTTCCAAATGCAGGAATAATAACCACATCATCTGCTGATAATTCTTCAAAAGGACTCAACATATTACCCTTTGTATCTTGCAAAAATTGTACACCTCTTTGTTGCAGATCTGCATTAACCTGAGGATTGTGTATCATTTCACTCAATAAAAAAATTCGTTTGCCGGGGTTTTCATCGATCGTTTTAAAAGCAATTTCAATAGCGTTTTCTACTCCGTAACAAAATCCGAAATGCCTAGCCAAATAAATCTGCACATCGCCAAGGTCTAAAACAGTTGGCGTAAAATCTTTCTTCATTTTATCCAGCTCCCGTCTTGTGTTTTTTATGGCAGTAATAAGCGGACTTCGATATGTAAAAGGAATTGTAAATTGCTTCATATAAAATATTGATTACAAAGGTACGTTTTAAGGTAAATGGAATCTACATTACCATTTTGCAACAAGGAAAATTGATAGTAAAATTTATGGCAGCAAGTTTATTTACACAGCCCGCATTTTTGAGAAATAGTAACATGTACGAAGTGAATATGAGGCAGTATACACCTGAAGGAACTTTTAAGGCATTTGAGCAACATTTGCCCAGGCTTAAAGATATGGGTGTTGAAGTTTTGTGGTTGATGCCGATACATCCAATTGGTGTTGAAAAAAGAAAAGGTACGTTGGGGAGCTATTATTCCATACAAAATTACAAAGGAGTAAACTCTGAGTTTGGTATTGAAGATGACTTTAGAGATTTGGTACTAAAAGTTCATTCCCTTGGTATGAAGATCATTATCGATTGGGTAGCAAACCATACCTCGTGGGATAATGTGTGGACCGAAACAAACCCAGAGTTTTTTGTAAAAGATGAGGGCGGTAATTTTGTTTCAGCATACGATTGGGATGATGTGTTGCAGTTAGATCATAAATGCAAAGGAGAACAGGTTGCAATGATAGATGCAATGCTTTATTGGGTAAGAGCATTTAATATTGATGGCTTTCGGGCAGACCTTGCACATTTAACACCATTGTCATTTTGGAAAAAAGCAAGATTGCAATTATCCTCCCTTAAAAAAGATCTTATCTGGCTTGCAGAAACTGAAGATATAAATTACCACGAAGCATTTGACATTTCTTATACGTGGAAATGGATGCACACAACACAACAATTTGTAGCAGGCGAAAAAACATTGGCTGACTGCGTAAAGGTATTATCAGATTACAAAAATAATTTTGAAGATAACGATCTGCGTTTGTTTTTTACGAGTAACCACGATGAAAATTCCTGGAACGGAACTGAATATGAGAAGTATGGCATATTTGCCAAAGCATGGGCTGTCTTTTCATTACTATATGCGTCTGTACCGCTAATTTACAGTGGACAGGAATTGCCAAATTATAATAGACTTAAATTTTTTGAGAAAGATACAATTGAATGGACCACAGATTTAAAACTGCAAAAATTTTATAAGTCCTTACTGGCATTGAGAAAAAGAAACCTTGTATTTAAAAATTTAAAACCTGTAGACATTTCCATAGATGAATTATTAATTGCAAAGAATATATTTTCGATGCTTATAAAAAGTGAAGAAAATGTGGTTTTATGTGTAATCAATTTCAATAAAGTTGACGCTGTTGAAAATATTATTTTCAATGGAATTCCTGGTTATTATAAAGATATTTTTTCAGGAGAAGAAATGGTACTTAACAATAGTTTTTGGTTCGAAAGGGAAGCAGGTGGTTGGACTATTTTAGAAAAAATATAAATTAAAAGTTACTTAAAAGAAAAGCCCCTGATAATTTCAGGGGCTTTTCTTATATGTGTTTATGTTATTCGTCATCTAAAGAAAAAGGGTATTCGTATAACCCATCATAACCCGGATAAAAACCACTAACTGTAATATCTTTTTCTTTCCCTACCGTGTTTTTTAATTCATCAACAGAACTGATTACTTTGTTGTTTATTTTCAAAATAATAAAACCATCTTTCATTCTGCTTTGTTTGTCTATGGCACCTTCTGCCTTAATTTTCTTTACAATAACACCACCGGTTACGCCGTATTCTTTCGCTTTTTTCGGATCTAGTGTAACCAACTCAGCACCCAATTTGTCTGTAGCGATTTCATTTTTTACAACATCATAATTACCAGCTTTATTTTTTAATGTTACATTAGCTGTCACCTCTTTATTATCTCTTAAATATGTTACCGTTATTTTATCGCCCGGCTTGTAACGGCTCACTTGTTCCTGCATTTCTGCACCACTACTCACCATGCTTCCGTTTACTTTTATTATCATATCAGCTTTGCGAATCCCTGCACTGTAAGCGCCACCGTCAGTAGGAACCTCCGTTACATAAATACCATTAGCATCCATTGGTATTCCTTGTTGTTTTTTTACTTCTTCGCTCAAATCGCTTGGGTTGGTGTAAGCTATACCAATATAAGCACGTTGTACCGTACCAAACTTAATAATATCATCCACCACTTTTTTTACAATATTCACAGGTATAGCGTAAGAGTAACCGGAGTAATAACCTGTTGGAGAAGCAATCGCAGAATTGATACCAACGATTTTGCCGTCGGTATTAACCAAAGCGCCACCACTATTGCCCATATTTACTGCAGCATCTGTCTGTATAAATGACTCAATGCCCGCTCCACCCGCTTTATCTTTATTTAAACCAAGGCTTCTAGCTTTTGCGCTTACAATACCAGCTGTTACAGTCGCTTCGAGGTTTAACGGATAACCAATTGCCAACACCCATTGGCCAATTTTTACATCATCTGAATTGCCATAAATTAAATAAGGCAAGCCCGCTGCTTCTACTTTAATTACTGCTAAATCGTATGCAGGGTCTGTACCTATTACTTTTGCTTTGTATGTTTTTTTATTGCTTAATGTAACAGTAATTTCATCTGCTGAGGCTACAACATGGTTGTTTGTAACGATATAACCATCTTCACTAATCAGCACACCTGAACCTGATGCACGTTGCTCAGGAATTACATTGTTTCTTTTGCCGAAAAATTGTTCCATCATGTCATCATCCCCAAAAATATCGCTGAATGGATTTTGCTGGCGTTGTGTTTTTGGTAAGCTGTTAGAAATCTGTTTGGCGTTCGTTCGTGTTTTTATGTGAACAACAGCAGGTGTTGCTGCTTGCGCAGGAACTGTAAAGTCAACCGCACCTGGTGGTAAGCCGGCTCCATCAGAAAGACCTGTTTGTTTTGCATAATTTGAAGGCAATACGCCAGCAGTTTGCCCACCATAGCTGCTAGAATTTTTTACATATTTGCTGTACCCCCAAACCACTCCTAAAGTTGTAAGGGCACTAAAGAAAACAGTAAATGCGAGTTGTTTAAATTTCATTTTAAATCAGTTTAATTTTATTGTTTAATAATTTATACCAAAAAATATGCCTCTGGTAAACAAAGTAACGATACACTGACAAAATGCTATTTACCTCTAAGCCTATTTAACAATTAATTAGTAGGAGTTTCGTACATTAAAGTGTTAACAGAAATTGCATTGTATCTTCTCCATCAGCATAAGTAAATAAATCAGGTTTTTGTGCTTCCCCAAAAGGTACAAAATTATTGCCTACTAAACATTGCACATATCCTTGATTTTGTAAAAATTCAGTAAGTTTTCCAATATCGTTATAGTACTCATAATATAGCTGGCTAATAGGCGAAAACATGTTTGTGTTTTCTGTAAGTATGGTAGCTTCATTTGTCATATAATAAACATTATTCAACAAGATGATTGATAGGTTATAATCGTAATTATTTTTGTATTTATGATGATCTCCAAAATATTTAAAATCAGAAAATGATTTCAATAATTTTTCAAAGTTGTAACCCTCAGGTACGTATAATTTAGTAACATTTCTGCAGCCTAAGCCAAAATACAAATGAATATCTTCAGCCAATAATTTTAATTCTTCGTTCGTTTCATTACCAGTAAGTATTGCTATAGATGTTTTGTTCTTCCTTATAATATTTGGATACTTTCCAAAATATTCCGAAAATGATTTTGCAGCACTATTACTACCCGTAGCAATGTAGGCATCGCATCCTTTAAGCATATCTGCAAATGAAATATAATTCTGTATTTCAATATCTAAACTGTATAAATATTTTACAAGGTGCTTTAATAAAATATCATCTTTCGATGACAATTTTACAGTTTGGTAATGCCCGCTTATAAAAACCGCAAGCATGTCATGAAACCCTACCATAGGTATATTTCCTGCCATTACAACACCGATATTTTTTGGTGTAATATTATTATCTAGATGATAATGTGCTGCCCATTTTTGCAAAGCTTCTTCTGTTAAAAAGTTATTTGCTATTTGTAAAGCTGCATGTTGAGAAAAATCGGTGGTAAACCAGCCATTTTTATAAAAAGCCTGTTGTTTTGCTTCCTGCCACTCTTCTGTATCTTTCTTTAAATATTCTCCGGCTTTCACCATTAAATTAATTCTTTCTTGTACGTTCATAAGGTTCTTATTAAATTGCAACAAATTTACAAACATGGCAATCAAAATAACTGACGAATGTATTAATTGTGGGGCATGTGAACCCGAATGCCCTAATAATGCTATTTACGAAGGTGGTGTAGAGTGGGCAATTGCAGATGGTACTACCATTAAAGGCAGTTTTACATTAATGGATGGCACCCAAATAAATGCTGACCTGCGCAATGCTCCTGTGGCTGCAGATACTTATTATATAGTACCAAACAAGTGCACAGAATGCCAGGGTTTTCACGAAGAGCCACAGTGTGCGGCTGTTTGCCCGGTTGACTGTTGTGTGCCTGATGAGGATTACAGAGAAACGGTAGACCAGCTAATGGATAAGAAAAATCACCTCCACATTTAAATCACCTCATTTTATAGCGAAAGTATTTATATGCTTTCGCTTTTTTGTATCTATACTTTTTTAGAATTTTACTACCTTGCTTTTATGGTTAAAAATATTTCTTTTCTTGTTTGTGTCATGATTTTGTTTTTATACATTTCATGTGACTCTTCTAAAAAAGATACTACTGAAGATGCTGTTTCAAAAAATGCTGCATTGCTAAAAGCGGATAAAGATTTTGCAAATTTGAGTGCAGAAAAAGGTTTGAAAGAAGCTTATTTAGAAAATATAGACAGCAATGGTGTTTTACTTCGCACCAACCATTTGCCAATTGCAGGCGCAGATGCAGTAGATTTTATAATTGGCCTTAAAGATACAGGGTATACAATGGTTTGGAAGCCATCTAAAGCCATGGTTGCAGCCTCCGGCGATATGGGTTTCACTTATGGAATTTACGAAATTAAATCCTCAATGATTGATACATCATTGTATGGTACATATGTAAGTGTTTGGAAGAAGCAGGGTGATGGCAAATGGAAATTTGTTCTACAAAGCAACAATGACGGGTTGGGAGCTGAGTAGTATGCAAAAATTATAAAAAACAATATTTTAACTAGTTTAGATGAGTAAGATGGTTAAAAAGATCGCATTAATTACAGGGGGGTATTCAGGCGAAGCTGTTATATCTTATAAAAGCGCCGCTACTATTTTAAAAAACATTGATGCAGATAAATGGGACTGTTATTTAATAGACATTCATCCTGATGGATGGTTTTATAAGTTAGCTGGTGGTGAGAAGATTTTGGTTGATAAGAACGACTTTTCAATAACTGTGGATGGAAATAAGATAAAATTTGATGCAGTACTGGTTGGGTTGCATGGAACTCCCGGTGAGGATGGGAAACTTCAGGGCTATTTTGATTGTATTGGTTTGCCGTATACCTCTTGCGATGCGGCAACATCTGCACTTACGTTCAATAAAAGATATACAGTTGCAGTAGCAGCATTTGCCGGCATTCATGTTGCCAGATCCATGCACCTTTTTAAAAATGACAATACTGGTGCTGCAGATATTTTACAACAACTTACACTACCATTTTTTGTAAAACCCAACAATGGTGGCAGTAGTATTGGAATGAGTAAAGTAAACCATTCAAATGAATTAGATACAGCTTTGCAAAAGGCATTTAAAGAAGATGAACAGATTTTGGTAGAAGAATTTATTAAGGGCAGAGAATTTACGATTGGTGTTTTTAAAACCAAAGGAGAAATTATTTGTCTGCCAATGACAGAGGTTTCATCTAAAAACGATTTCTTCGATTTTGAAGCCAAGTATGAGGGTAAAAGTGAAGAAGTAACACCTGCAATTACCACAGAAAAAATTAAAGAACAAATAAGAGAAACTGCAGAAAAAATTTATGAGGTTTTTAATTGCAAAGGAATTGTGCGCATAGATTTTATTTATAATGATATTAAGGAAGTGCCTTACATGTTGGAAATAAATACTGTACCTGGACAAAGCGCAGCGAGCATAGTGCCCCAACAGGTAGCCGCTATGGGCAGTACTTTAAAAGAATTTTATAGTTTATTAATAGACGAATGTTTTGTGTGATGATTATATTGCACTTTCTTGAAAACTAAAACAACTACAAGTGTTTAAATTTATTACAGACAGACCATTTTGGGTAAACATGATGGCAATTATTTTGCTTACAGTGTTTTTAATATGGAGTTTTCTACAATTATTAGGTGTAATAACCAAGCATGGGATTTATTTAACAGTTCCCTCTGTTACCGCAAAAACTACTGCTGAGGCTGTAAAAATTTTAGAAAAAAATGGCTTTGAAGTCGTTATTCAGGATTCTGTTTACACTGATACTGCAAAAATGGGGATCGTATTAAAGCAATTTCCTGAACCCAATAGTACTGTAAAAGTTAACCGTGTTGTACTCCTTACCATAAACAGAAGTACGCTACCAATGATTGACATGCCGGCGTTGCAAGGCAAGTCCCTCGGCTATGCATTAGAGATTTTGCGCAGAAGCCATTTGGTTGTTGGGGATACCACTTATAAACCTGATTTTATGATGGGGTCTGTACTTGAACAACGTTACAATGGAAATATAATTACATCTGGCGGTAAAGTACCTTGGGGTAGCAAGATCGACATGGTTATTGGCGGAGGGCTTTCAAACGACGAGGTACCGGTGCCTTCGTTATTAGGCTTAACCTATGGCGAAGCTAAAATGGTGTTAGAGCAGAATGGAATAATGCTTGCCTCAACAGTCGTTGATCCTGGTATTACTGATACGGCAAACGCATTTGTCTATAAACAAAATCCACCAAAATTTACTGAAGACAAACGCCCTGTTTACATACGCTCGGGTCAGGTAATGGATGTTTGGGTGTCAAGAGAAATGAAGATTTTAACAGATACAACTAATAATAATCAACCACAATGACAACAATCTCGGTAACTAAATTAAAAGAAAGAATTGCTGCAAACGAGACTATACATTTATTAGATGTTAGGGAACCTGATGAAAGACTGGAGTTTAATATTGGCGGCATTTTTATTCCACTTGGTCAGGTAATGACTATGCAGACTAACGAGATAGAAAGCTTAAAAAATGAAGAAATAATATGTTACTGCCGCAGTGGTAAACGTAGTATGCAGGCAGGTATGATGTTGGAAACCTTTGGGTTCACCAATGTTGTAAACCTAGACGGTGGAATGCTTGCCTGGCAAAATATTTAACCTGTTTTAACTTAATAAAAAAAGGCAATCATCTATGCTGATGATTGCCTTTTTAATATTTTTAATTATTTCTTTTTGCCAATATTCGGGGTGATGTTTACACCAACTACAAAATTTGCGGTAGCCATCGGGTAGTAAAAGTTTTCAGTCGTTAATTTACCGCCTGCAACATAACTAAAAGTATAACCGTTTGGTTCATATTTTCTGGAAAAAATATTTATTGCCTGAGCGAAGAAATTGACTTCACTTAAATTTTTTCCTTTGATTGTGTAAGTGGCTTTTACATCTTGTGTGTAATAATCTTTCAAACGACGATTGTTGTTAGAAGTATTGTCAAGATATTGATCGCCAACATACTTACCTGTAAGCGTAAAAAGTAAGTTTTTTACAGAGGTAATATTTAAAGAAATTGAACTGATAACGTTCGGCGAAAAAGAGATGTCAGCAGTTTTATAAAACTTCGATCCCTGTCCACCGTTATCATAATCATCATAATATTCTGTAAAGTCTTTAACCTTGTTTTTACTAAATGTTATATTACCATTTAATGAGAAAATCTTACTTAAAACTGCACTGCCAAACAACTCTACACCTGCACGATAACTTTTTGGAATATTGGTTCTCGTATAAGCGCCTACATCATTTATTTTACCGGTGAGAACTAACTGGTCTTTATATGCCATATAATAAAAATTAGCGCCCAGTTTTAAATTAGCGGTGTTGCTTTCAATACCTGTTTCAAAATCATTTAATTTTTCAGGTTTGGGTAATGATGTTATTGCGGCTTCAAAATCATCTCTGTTAGGTTCTTTTACTGCACGACCGTAAGAAGCATAAACTTTATAATTATTTTTTGAGAATGTAACACCTGCTTTTGGGTTAAAGAAAAAATAATCCTTCTTTATTTTAAGATCAGGATTGTACCTAAACCCGTTGATGGTGTAATTTATATTTCTCACTTGTACATCTGCAAATGTTTGAAAGTTTTTAGTAATGTTCTGTGTCCATTTGGCGTAGCTGGAAAAATCGTATTTATGCGCAGGATTGTTATACCATCGGTAGTTTTGAGGAACAGCAGCCTGTTCTTTCGCCCAAATAATTTCTCCATAATGATCTCCTTCATACCTGTTATAGCCACCACCAACAATTACCTGCGTTTTATTTTTATCATATTGTAAAGAAAAAATCGATCCATAAAAATTATTATCAAGCCAAAGGCGCCTAATTAAATCTGTTGTTTGAATAACTCCAAAATCTTTAAGTCCATAATATTTTAAACTATCGTTGCTTTTATATTGCTCATAATATCCTTTGCCTCTCGTAAAAAATATTGCAATATTAGCTTTAATGTATTTATTAAACTGGTGGTTGTAAAACAGCTGGTAATGTGTTTGTCTGTAATCATCTACTTCATTTTCATAAGGAGCGCCAGGTTTGTCTGTTCCTGCACTGTTGTACCTTCTGTTGGTATCTAAAGCTATTTCGTTTACACCAAAATAAGCCTGGTAGGTTCTTTCTTTGCCTGTAAAAACATTTAGGCGCAATGAGCTTTTATCAGTTAAATATGCTGTACTTAAATAGTAAGATTGTAGCCTTGCACTTGCTCTTTCAATATACCCTTGAGATCTGATATTACTCATTCTTGCATCAACGGTAAAATGTTTGCCTAAGATGCCACTGTTAAAAAGTAAAGTATTTTTAAAACTTTCATAAGAACCTGCTGTACTGTTTAATTCAAGGTGCTTTTCTTTGTTTATTTCGTTTGTACTTACATTTAAACTTCCTCCAAACGAACCTGCGCCATTGGCGGATGTACCAACCCCTCTCTGAACTTGAATGCTTCCTGCCGAAGAAGCAATATCAGGAATATCAACAAAATAAGTACCGAGGCTTTCCGCATCGTTATAAGGAATCCCATTAAGCGTAACATTTATACGTGTTGCATCGGTGCCCCGTATGCGTATGCCCGTATAACCAATACCAGTTCCCGCATCGGAATTTACAACTACTGACGGTGTATTATTTAAAATTAAAGGCAAATCTTGACCTATGTTTAATTTTTTAATTTCAACTTTAGTAAGATTTGTTTTTGCAAATGGGTTTTTTTCTTGCGCCTTTACAGTAGTTATTTCTACAGGCTGTAAAAAAGTAGTATCGTTAAAAGATTTTTTGTTTTGTGCAAAAAGGGTCCCCAAAATGCACAGCATTCCTCCACTGAGTAATAAGTGTTTCATAAAATAAGTTTGTGCTGAACATCCCAGGGCAAGATAGTGCCGGTATGTAAAAAATGCTTTCTCCCTTCGCAGGCATTATCCTGAGCAGGTTAAACGGGTATCATCTCAGCCTCAAATATGTTGAAGCACCCCGGAAATTCAGTCGTTAATAATAAGATCGAACAACAAAGTTATGGGACATAAAATAAAATAGTTCTTTTATTTGTAACAAAATTATTTACTAAACGTATTACCGTTGTAAAAACGAGAAGTTAAAAGAGTAGTTATTTTTGACGAAAAGATTATTTTGTTCCAAAATATTACATCAAATATTTGATAATGAGTTAAATGATAAATTATGAAATACCTTAAAATAATAAGTTTCCTTTTTCTTGGTTTAAATGCAGCTGCACAAAAACAGTTTGTAATAGATCCGGATGCAGTAGTGAGAGAAATTACAGAAAGTTTTTCAAGCATAAAAGTATCGTCAGGCATTCATGTATATCTAAGTAATGGTGAGGTTGAAGGTCTTGCAATAAGTGCGCCTGATGAAAAATATAGAGATGCCATTAAAAGTGAAATAAGTAATGGCGTGCTGCATGTTTTTTTTGCTGGGGCAAAGATGAGAAGTAACACTAACAGCAAATTGAACGTATATATTGCTTACAAAAATTTAGAGCAGCTGCAGGTGACAGGTGCGTCAGATATAGTTATTGCGGGAATTATGCAATTACCCTTACTTAACGTACAGCTAAGTGGGGCAAGCCAACTAATGGGTCAAATAAAAATAGAAGAACTGAATATGAAATTAAGCGGCGCTAGTGAAGCAAAATTATCGGGTATTGTGAAAAATATAAATATTGAAAGTAGTGGTGCAAGTGATGTGAAATCTTACTTGCTCATTGCTGAAAACTGCAACGTAAAAGCGTCCGGTGCGAGTGATGTAAATATGACTGTGACAAAAGAGTTGGCTGCAAATGCAAGTGGTGCAAGCAATATTTTTTATAGAGGAACTGCAGAGCTAAAAATAAAACAAAGTACCGGTGCCAGCAGTGTGGCAAAAGTTCAATAGATTATCTGGGAAAAGCCCAAACAAGAAAAGATGCAAAATTTTTATGTCTTTGCTGCGTTGTATTTGAAGTTGATACAACGGTACATTCCTCAATACTTTTTTTACGATCCATGCTGTTTTTAAACTGCGCTGTGGAAGAATCGGAAGGATTTGCAGTTAGCCACAATTTTATGTTTGGTCTTTTCCTTAGTTTTTCAATATTGCTTAGCGCAAGTCTGTCATTTTTATATGCTGAATTATTAAAGTCAGTTTCAAATAAACCGGCTTTTGCAATCTTTTCATCGTTGTTCCAGGCAATATCAAAAGCACTTAATGCAGCATTACCCAAACCACAAATGGCCACACTATTAAACTTTCTAATAATTGTCTTCTTTTTTACAATTGGATACAATTCATCAACAACAAAATCATTGAATTTTTTATGCTGTTTTGACTCAGTAACTGCCATCTCCTCCAATCCATAATCTCCCTTTGTTCCCTTAAAAGCTACTAAAATTAGAGGTTGTATTTTCTTGTTTTTATAAAGGCTGTCTATGATATCCTTTGCATCGTTTTCGTCAATCAGGTCATTATTAATTAAAAGTAATAAATTCATTTCTTCTTTTTTGTCGGGCATTTTTGTAGCGATGATAGTAAGATCTATAAAACGCTGTAAGTGCCTGCTATATACTTTATCATTCTGTTTTTTTACGGTTGATTTACAAGCGATCATCAAACAAAAAACAAGTAAATAAACTGAGATTCTAGCTGTTTTCATAAAGAA
>JBBRPX010000014.1:0-30326 GCA_038227505.1 Chitinophagales bacterium | reverse complement strand
CTTTGCTTTCAAACATGTCAGCAATGTATGCAGTTTACCATGGTGCTGAAGGGTTAAAGAATATTGCTAAGCGCACAAGTTTGCTGGCAAAAACTTTAAGTGATGAATTGGCTGCAATGGGTTACGCAAACGAAAACAAATATTATTTTGATACACTTAAAATAAATACAAATTTTTGTGAAGCAATATAAGAAACTGAAGAGGCAGCTGAAATAAATTTCTTTTATGGAAAAGACGAAGTGCTGATTAGTTTGGACGAAACAACTACTCAAAATGATGTGCTTGATATTTTGCACATTTTTGCAAAAGTAAAAGATCAACATACAGCCGAAGCTAGTTTTAGCAATGACGCTTTGCTCACCAATATTCCATCTTCACTAACCAGAACATCTGATTTTTTAACGCATCCGGTTTTTAATTCTCACCGAAGTGAAAGTATGATGCTGAGGTATATTAAAAAACTGGAAAACAAAGATCTTAGTTTAAATACCTCAATGATTTCGCTCGGTAGTTGTACCATGAAATTAAATGCGGCAACCGAACTTATTCCTGTTAGCTGGCCTGAGTTTAGCAATATTCATCCGTTTGCACCGGCAGACCAATGGAAGGGCTATCAGGTAATTTTAAATGAATTGGAAGAATGGCTGAGTAATATTACCGGTTTCACTGCCACTTCATTACAGCCAAACAGTGGTGCACAGGGAGAATACACTGGCTTGCTAACGATTAGAGCTTATCATCAACATAGAAATGAAGCACATCGTAATATCATTTTAATTCCTATTTCCGCACACGGAACGAACCCAGCAAGTGCAGTAATGGCGGGCTTTAAAGTAGTTGTTACAAAATGTGATGATGCAGGAAATATTGACATGGTTGATATGGCTGCGCAGGTTGCAAAACACAAAGACAATCTTGCGGGTTTGATGATTACCTACCCAAGTACACACGGTGTGTTTGAAGAAACCATTAAAGATTTATGTGAGCTTATTCACGAAAATGGTGGATTGGTATACATGGACGGTGCAAATATGAATGCGCAGGTCGGGCTAACAAGTCCTGGATTAATTGGTGCAGATGTTTGCCATTTAAACTTGCACAAAACTTTTGCGATACCACACGGCGGCGGCGGGCCTGGCATGGGACCAATTGGAGTGAACGACAAGCTAAAACCTTTTTTACCAGGCCACGTAATTGAAGGCGTTGCCAACACCCACATCACAAAAACCCATGCTGTTAGTTCAGCACCTTATGGTAGTGCAAGTATATTATTGATCAGCTATGCTTACATAAAAATGCTTGGTGCAGAAGGATTAAAAAGAAGTACAGAATTTGCAATTTTAAATGCAAATTATATGAAGACAAGGTTGCAGAATGATTACAAAATTTTATATACGGGCAAAAACGGAACCTGTGCTCATGAATTTATTGTGGACCTGCGTCCATTTAAAACGAGTGCAGGTATTGAGGCAGAAGATGTTGCAAAACGTTTGATGGATTATAATTTCCATGCACCAACTTTAAGTTTCCCTGTTGCAGGTACCATTATGATTGAGCCTACAGAAAGTGAAGACAAGGCAGAACTTGACAGATTTTGTGATGCTTTGTTATCCATTAGAAAAGAAATAGCGGCAATTGAAAACGGAACTGCAGATAAAGTTGATAACGTTCTAAAAAATGCGCCACATACCCAATTTATTATTACTGCGGATACCTGGAAGTATACTTATACCAGACAACAAGCTGCTTATCCCTTGGCTTTTGTGAAGGAAAACAAATTTTGGCCTAGCATACGTAGGGTAAACAATACTTATGGCGATAGAAATTTAATATGTACTTGCGAACCTATTCAAAGTTATATGGAAGCCGAAGCTTAAGTTATTTTAAGTTTATTATAATAAAATCCCTTACATTCGCACTTTATTAATACAATACAAATACAAAAAATGGACAAAAATCAAGGAACCGTAAAGTTTTTCAATTCTGAAAAAGGATTCGGATTTATTAAGCACGATGATTCTGACAAAGAAACTTTCGTACACGTTAGCGGATTGATCAATGAGATCAAAGAAGGTGACAAAGTAGAATTTGAATTGCAGAATGGTAAAAAAGGAATGAATGCAGTTAATGTAACTGTTATAGGATAATATCATTTTTATCAGTTTAAAAGGCCACCCCAAACGGTGGTCTTTTTTTATTGTTTTATTGTGAAAATTGTATACTACAATCCATTATTTTTACTGCCTAAAAAATCAACTCGATATGAAAAAAATTCTATTGTTTTCTTTAAGTTTTACAGCGGTAAATGTATTTGCACAAGTGTTAAAACTGGAAACAGGAAAAAAAATAACAGCTACGACCACGACTTCCGTTAATATGGATATGGGTATGGGTGGAAAAATGAAAATTGATGGCAGTACAAAAAACCTGATTGAAATAACCGGGACAGATGTAAATAACTATAATGCCAAAAGCACAATAGTAAAAATGACTATGTCGCAAGAGGGTATGGGCCAAACGGTAAATTTTGACTCTGATAAAAAAGAGGACAGAGAAACACCGATTGGAAAAGAGATGAGTAAGTTAGTAGATGTAACAGCAACAGTAACTATAGATAAAAATACAGGTAAGGTTACAGAAATAAATAAAAAAACTATTGTAGCAGAAGAGTCAAACCCTATGGCAAGCTTAATGGGTAATGCAAACTCTGCTGAAGGTTCTACAGTAGCCGCATTTTTTTATATTCCCAATGGGAAAAAAGTAGGGGATAAATGGGCAGATTCTATAAACGAAGCTGGAATGAAAGGCTTAAAAAACTTTGAGTTGCAAAGCATCGTTAATAATGTTGCTACTATTGCAATAAAAACCAAAAGCAAAGGAACTATTTCTAAAGAAGCTCAAGGCATGCAGTTTGAAATTGCGATGGATGGTACAGGAGATGGCGTAATTTTGGTAGATACAAAAACTTTTTTGGTTAAAAAAAGTACATTAAACAATGATGTAAATGGCACTTTAGATATGATGGGCCAATCTCTTCCAATTATAATAAAATCTACAGCAACAACTGTTTTTGAATAAATTGAAAAATAATTGACTTAAAAAGGCCTTCACTTATATGCGAAGGCTTTTTATTTTTATTTAAGGAAGGAGAACGAATAATTCTAATCCCAATCTTTATTTTCCAGCCAGTAAAAGCCTGCTGCTGCCAGCATACAAATAGTTGCTACGGTGAACCATAAACTAAAAAAGCCGAAATGTTGGGCTATGAGAGAACCCACACTGCTGCCAAACACTTGAGCAAAACTCCAACCCATGGTATACATACCTGCATAACTACCACGGGTCCGTTCACTACTCCGTTCAATATAAAAACTATTCATAAATGGCATTGAAACCATTTCAGCTATTGTTATTAAACCCATACAACTAATTGCGATAATTGCTCCGGTGAAAAAAGGAAGGTTTAACACCATAAATGCAAGTCCCATTAATATACATCCATAACTCATCAAAATCAGATAAGGACGCCTACCTTCCAGTTTAAAAACCAACACCATTTCAAACAAGGCGATTAAAACACCATTGGCAGATAAAATTAACCCAATATTAAACTCACTTAAATATAAAGCCTGTTTAAAGTACAATGGAATATTTGTAAATAGTTGAAAAAAGCATATAGCAAATAATATCTGAATACCCAAAAAATAAAGAAATTTTTTATCCTTGTAAGGTGAATTTGATTTTGTAGTAACAGGTTTATCGGTTGTTGATTTATGTTGTTGTGATTGTGAAATTTTTGGCAGTATTACAATGAGCATAATTGCAGCGGAAATATTTGTAAAACCATCTACCCAAAACAATAATTTGTAATTAATGGCTGCCAGCAATCCGCCTAATGCACTGCCTATCCCCCATCCTAAATTTATAGAAAGCCTCACTAGAGAAAATGACTGGGTTCTGTTTTCGTGCGTACTGTACAAGGCAATAGCTGTTGCATTTGCAGGACGAAAACTCTCATTTATCATGCTTAAAATAAATGTACAAATAATAATAGAGAGATAAGTGTTCATTTGCCCCAATATCAGGAACATTATTCCACCTAAAAACAACGCACCAAACTGCACATAGTAAAACCCAAAACGATCGCTAATTTTGCCACCTATTAATGCGCCAATAAGAGAGCCCAACCCATAAACAGCTACTACATAACCACCTTGCTTTAATGTATAACCAAGGTGATTACAATACAATGTCATAAACGCCAAAACCATAGTTCCGCTTCGGTTTATGAGCATTACAATACTTAGTAACCATACCTTTTTGGTGAGGCCGGTATAAGCATTTCTATAAAGATTTATGGTGCGGGCAATCATAAAAAATGTGCTATCGTTTAACAGTTAATAGATTTTAAAAGCGGCTGTTTTTGGCGCACTTTCAAATAACGATATTACAATCTGTGGGGGTACAGTAAGTTTTCTGATAGCCGTATTCATCCAAGCTCCGTCTGCAATTATTATTGCAGCAAGGATTTCGTCGTTTTTATAAATTTCATGTATCATGGTCCAACGTCCAAAATCAGCATTTACTTTATCCAGCCTTACATTTACAGTAACAATATCTCCAAACAAAATTTCTCTTTTAAAAACACATTCCTCTCTAAATAATATTGGACCAATATTCTGCTGTTGCATAAAAGAAGGAGTCAATCCATTCTCCACTAAAAATGCCATACGACAGTAAGCACCAAAATCATAATATTTTGAATGTACAACATGAAAATTTGGGTCAAGATCTGACCATCTAATTTCTATATTTTTTTGAAAATTATCCATTGTAAAAAATTAATAAATATTTGAAAATAATTTAGAGATGAACTTGGTTATAATTTATATAAAAACTTCCCGCAAATGGCGAGAAGATAATTTATTATTGACAAATTTAAAAGGTTATCCGTTGTACATTATATCGTAATATTCTTTTGCCATCCTGTTGCTGTCAAACTGCCACCTTACATCATGCATGCCGTTCTTAACAATCTGGCGCCAAACGTTTGCATTTTCATAATACATTGGCAGTATTTGGCTTTCAAGAATCTCATACATTTTTTCCAGATCATATTCATCCTGCTCATGTGTTCCCATATTTTCGTAATCTGCCGGCGGAATTAAAAATCCGTTATTACCATGGTTAATAAATTCGCATATCCAGCCATCGTTTGTACTAAAGTTTACAGCACCGTTCATTGCTGCAGTCATTCCACTCGTACCACTCGCTTCTCTTGGCACACGTGGGTTATTCAACCATACATCAGATGCCTGTTTTAATCTTTTACTTAATGCTAATTCATACCCAACACATACTGCAACGTTTGGGAATTCTTTGCTGAGATTTACTAAAAAATTAAAATCACTAATTGCAGGATAATCAACAGGATAAGGCTTTCCGGCCCAAATAATCTGTACAGGGTATTTTGTATTTGCCATCAACGCCTGAAATTTTTCCTGGTTTCGTGTGATAAGTTCTGCACGTTTATATCCTGCAAAACGCCTGGCCCATACAATTGTCAGTACATCAGGATTCATAATTTTACCGGACTGATCAGAAACCAGTTCAAAAGCTCTTTTTTTAAGGTATCTTTTTCTGTCAATAAATCCTTCATCTTTGTGTGTATCGGCAAAATTATACAACTGCTTGTCTGCCCAATAATGCCAGTTCTGTGCATTTGTGATTGCTTTTATCTCACAAATATTTTCATATTTACTCCACATTCTTCTACTCACTTCGCCATGCAGTTGGCTTACACCATTTGCTAATCTGGCAAAACGCAATGCAGCAAGAGAATGATTAAACTCGTTATCTGTAATGCCCGTTAATCCTCTTACTTCTTCTAACGATAAACCACAGAAATACCCCATCTTTTCACACAAATACATATCATGCTTTTCATTTCCCGCTTCTTCAGGTGTATGTGTTGTAAACACAAGCCTCTTTTTAACTTCATCTTTATTTTTTCCAAATTTCTGGTAAAGATAAAATGCAGCACTTACTGCGTGTGCTTCATTTAAGTGGTAAACATCAGGATTAAAATTTAATTCATCCATCAACTTTGCACCACCAACACCAAGTAAAATAAACTGTGCAACTTTGGTGGCAACATTTGCATCATACAATCTGTGTGTTATGGTTTGAGAAACATAATCATTTTCAGGAAGATCTGTACTTAGCAAAAACAGTGGCGCACTTTTGAATGTTTCAGGATTTAAATAAAAAACTTTAACCCAAACCGGATGTTCGTGTATGTTTATTTGAAATTTTATTCCCGTATCTTCTAAAAAATTATAAATTTTTTCGTTCCACTGCACCTGCAAGGTTTGATCTGGATTGCGGGCCTGGTCATAATATCCATACTTCCAAAGAATGCCAATACCTACCAAATTTTGTCTTAACTCATAAGCACTTCTAAGATGAGAACCGCTTAAATAACCTAGCCCACCACTGTAAATTTTTAAGGGCTGGTGCACAGCAAATTCCATAGAAAAATAGGCTGATTTTTTTGAATATGCAGGATCTACCAAATATGGAACTTCATAGCTTCTAAAATTCATTCTCTTAATATTTAATGAACTGCAATATAAATAGGATTATTTTAACAAGCGAAGGATGTTTTCTTAATTCTTATTTGGAAAAAAGTAATTTTAAAATGCAAAACTACATTCAATTTAAAAAAACGATATAAATAAAATTATTATTAGATTTGTCTAACTTTAAAATTTTAAAGAGCGAAGTTTAGATGTAATGGTATATGATAAAAAATGATTTGTCCTACAATTCACTAAGTGAAATACATAATAGTATAGATACAACGATTCCTAAAAAAGGATTCAGAAAAATATTTTCATTTTTAGGACCTGCTTATTTAATAAGTGTAGGCTATATGGACCCGGGTAATTGGGCCACAGATATTGAAGGTGGCAGCACTTACGGCTATGCATTGATTTGGGTATTACTGATGAGTAATCTTATGGCTTTGTTGTTACAGGGCTTGTCAGCAAGGTTAGGTATTGTTAGAGGAAGAGATCTTGCTCAGGCAAACAGAGAAACGTTCCCTAAAGGAATAAATTTCATTTTGTACTTGTTGGCTGAAGTAGCCATAGCTGCCTGCGATCTGGCAGAAGTGTTAGGAATGGCAATCGGCATTCAATTATTAACAGGCTTGCCATTGGTATGGGGCGTTAGTATAACTGTACTTGATACGTTTTTATTGCTCTATTTACAAAGATTAGGCATGCGTAAAATGGAAGTATTTATTATTGCTTTGGTAGGTGTAATATTTGTTGCATTTTTTATACAAATATTTATGGCTGCGCCAGAAGTTGGTGAAATCGTAAAAGGATTTTTACCAACATTTCCTGATAAAATAAATCCGCATAACGAAACTGCGCTGTTTTTAGCCGTAGGTATAATTGGAGCAACTGTGATGCCGCATAATCTTTATTTACATTCAGCATTAGTACAGTCCAGAAAGATAGATAGAACAGATTTTGGTATAAGGCAGGCAATAAAATTTAACCGAATAGATACTACCATAGCACTTAACCTTGCGTTTTTTGTAAATGCTGCCATACTTGTACTGGCGGGCACTTTATTTTTTGGAACTCAATATGCCGGTACAAAAGAAATACAGGATGCCCATGAATTGCTCCCCTCTTTTTTAGGAAAATCAGCTCCGATACTATTTGCTGTAGCACTTATTGCAGCGGGACAAAGCAGCACAATTACCGGAACACTTGCCGGTCAAATTATAATGGAAGGTTATTTAAGCTTAAGAATAAATCCCTTGCTTCGCAGATTAATAACCAGAATGGTAGCCATTGTACCAGCGCTGATTGTAATATTAATTTATGGAGAAAAAGAAGTTGGAAGTCTTTTAGTAATGAGCCAGGTTATATTGAGCATGCAACTCGGTTTTGCCGTTATTCCATTAATATATTTTGTGAGTGATAAAAAAACGATGGGTAAGTTTGCCATAAATAACCTGACTAAAATAACGGCAGGAGCAATTGCAGCGGTTCTTGTTTATTTAAATTTAAGGTTGCTGGTAGAAAAGTCTCTGGTAATATTTAATGATGCTGCTGTTTGGCCAAAAATATTTTTAATAGCTGCGGCCATATTTTTTGGAGCCATACTTATTTACATTACTTTTTTCCCGTTATTTAAAAATAAGAATATTCAAAAATCAATTGCTATGCATGGAGCAAAAAACCAGCTCCCTGAATTAATTATACCTGCATTTAATAACATTGCCATTGCATTAGATTTTAGTAAAGATGATCACAAAATTTTAGCATACGCATTAGGGCAAGGCAACGAACAAACTAATTATTTATTAATACATGTAGTAGAAAGTGCCTCTGCAAATTTGTGGGGAGAAAATAGCAATGATAATGAAACTTCTAGGGATAAAGAGCAACTTGAAGCTTATGTAAACCAACTTCACACGAAAGGCTTAAAAGTAACAGCAGAGTTGGGTTATAAGAGTAGGGTGAAAGAAATTGTTAGAATTGTGAAAGAGAAAAAAGCTGATTTAATTGTAATGGGAGCTCATGGGCACTCCGGCGTAAAAGATATCATTTATGGTGAAACAGTTAATGCGGTAAGGCATCAAATAAAAATACCTGTGTTGATTGTTACTTTGTAATGAGGGGAATCTTTTCAGCGAAAAAAGCATTCCATTTTTTTTGTTTTTCTTCTAATTGCCCATTCATAGTTTGACCATCATAGTCATCCTGCATTTTGTTCATCATATCGCAACACTCCTTATAAATACGGGGCAAAAGCGTATTACAGTTTGAAGTTGTAATAACAGTATTTTTTAATTTATTAATAAAAATACCTGCAGCTAAATAACTCACATCAAAATGATGCTGCTCATGATTTAAAATATAAGCTGTTGTTTTTCCTGGCCTTACCCAAGAACCCTTTTTATTAAAATAACAATAAACAGAAATATTTATCTCTCCTTTTCCGTTAGACGAGTTCATGTTTGCTTTGTAACCAAAACCTGACGCAGTAATTGCTGCTACAGGACTTGGCGGACTCGGACTACCTTTAAAATCATCCCATTCTAAACTTTTTGCAGGATTATAATAAATAGTATTACCTCTGCTCATGTCAGTCTGCTCCGTCCAATACACATTTGTTGTAACCTGCGCTAACGGCAACAAATACATTAATAACGAAATAAATACAAGAGAAAAACATTTCATGCAAAGTGGCTTTTTCAAAGTCCAAAAAAACAACATTCTTGTTAAATAAAATATTAATGGAAGTATAATTAGTAATCAATTAACAGCATCATGCAAACCAGTTATAGCTTGCTTAAAGACGTATCAAAGTCGTTTTTTTACTTTCTCTAATAACTGATTAATGTCTATTTTTTCCATACAATTAAAATGATCCAGCGGACATTTATTTAAACCGTATTTACTGCAAGGCTGGCATTTTAAATTAAGTACAACATTTTCATATATAGGTTTTTGCTGATTACTTAAAAAATTGCTGCCATAGTATGGTTCCACATCAAGATCTGGCGTAGTACCTCCCCAAAGCGAAATCACAGGCCTTTTGAACGCACAGGCTATATACTGCATACCCGTATCGTTACTAACAACAAGTTTAGCCTTTCTAATAATATCTGCAGACTCACTTATATTAAACTTACCGCAGGCATTGTATATTTTTAAGGGATTGGTTTCAGAAATTATTTTACCATTTGCAACATCGTCATTGCCACCAAGTAAAATAATAGGATGATCGATTTTGTCACACAGCTCAATAATTTTATGTACAGGAAAACGTTTTGTAAAATAAGTAGCGCCAATTACAATTACGATATAGCCTGCCAGATGTCCTGTCGGAATATCATCAGGCTTTACCTCATCATGTTTTGCAATAAAATAATCTAATCCACCCCCATCATCTTTCACTCCTAAAGGTAAAACTGCATCCAAGCTACGTTGTGTGATATGCCTGTTAGGCATTACATCGATATTTAATTGAGTCAACAAAAATTTTTGATACGTGAGTTTGTCAATCGTATGCGTATCTTTTTTCAGCGCACGTTTTACTTTATTGCTTCTTATGTTGTTGTGCAGATCAATAACATGATCATAATTCTCATCTTTTAATTTTATTATTAACTCCTCTAAATTATCAACGAAATAAAAAAGTTTATCAATGTATGGATTAGCAGCTGTGACTATTTTATAAGAAATTTTTGTTAGGAAATGAACTTCAGCATCAGGCAATTGCTTTTTTACACAACGGAATACCGGACTTGCCAAAACAATATCGCCAATGGATGAAAAACGAATTATGAGAATTTTTTTTGCCAAGGGGATTTACTTTATTCCTCAATAAAATTAAGGTCTTTACCAAAAGTTTCTTTCGTAAAATATGCCGCAGTCATACTTACCACCATTACAATAACACCAACCCAAATAGCAGCATTTATATAGTTTGTAAAGTTTTGAAATCCGTTAAACATTAACAACATCAAGGGCAGCGAACCTCTCACCATATTAGGTACTGTGGTGGCTGCGCATGCTCTTAGGTTCGTACCAAATTGCTCAGCAGCCATGGTTACAAAAATGGCCCAAAAACCTGTACTAAAACCCATAGCTGCACAAATTAAATACATGGTAGATGCTGAACTACCGGCATTTTGCATAAAATAAAAAACGATAGAAATTAACGTGAACGAGAAGAAAATAAAAAGCGCCTTTTTTCTGCTCTTCAGCAAATGGCTAACCAGCCCAACCAACACATCTCCTAAAGCAATACCAACATACGCAAACATGGTTGATTTTTTTGGCAGTATTTTCTCTGCAATACCAAACTGTTCACCAAAATTATTTGAAAATGCTATTAATATTCCAATCACATACCAAGTAGGCAAACCAATTAAGATAGCCAATAAATATTTTTTAAAACGAGGCTTATTATTGAAGAACATAAGAAAATTACCCTTTGCAACTTTCATTTCTTTTACTGCGTTGTACATGCCACTTTCAAAAACAGAAATACGTAAAAACAGTAAACAAAAACCTAAACCGCCACCTATAAAATAACAGGTGCGCCAATGAAAATTTAAAGAAATAAAATAAGCAGCTACTGCACCTGTTAAACCAATACCCGCAACCAAAGAAGTACTTAAGCCTCTCTTTTCTTTTGAAACAAGCTCGCTTACCAGTGTAATACCTGCACCTAATTCGCCCGCAAGCCCCAGCCCTGCTACAAAACGGACCAATGCATATTGATTGGGCGTTTGCACAAAACCGTTTACAATATTTGCAATACTGTATAAAATAATGGAGCCAAACAAAACACTCAATCTTCCTTTTTTATCACCCAGAACTCCCCAAATAATACCGCCAATAAGTAAACCTATCATTTGAATACTGATGATAAATTCGCCTTCTGACTTTATTTGTACTGCATTTAAACCGAGATCTGTAAGGCTATCAACTCTAACTATATTAAATAAAAGAAGATCATAAATATCTACAAAATATCCGAGTGCTGCAACAAGTACTACAATATTAAAAATTGAAGAAGATGGCGTTTTTTGCATAAACAAAAAATTATATTTTTTCTTTTTTTGCAGTTGATTTTCCAAAAATCAATTTTAGAATTACAGGTGCTGTTGTTACCAAAACAATTCCAACAACAATCACCTCCAGGTGTTCACGTAAATCAAAATCGAATTGCTTAAGAAACAACTCTTGTAAATAATGCCCCGCAAACAACATTGCAAAAACCCACAGCACGCACCCAAGAGTATTAAAGTAGGTAAATTTCTTCTTTTCCATACCTACAATGCCCGCAACTATTGGTGCGAAGGTTCTTACTATTGGTAAAAACCTTGCCATTACTATTGCACCACCGCCATGTTTATCATAAAAATCTTTTGCTTGAAAAAGGTATTTTTTACGGAAAAAAAAAGTGTCTTTTCGCTCAAAGAGAAAAGGGCCACTCTTTCTGCCAAACCAGTAGCCTGCAAAGTTTCCTAAAATGCCTGCCAAGGAAATAATAATTCCGAGAATAAACAAATTTATAAACGCACCTCCGCTAAATCCTAAACCGCTTTGTACAAGTTCATAACTGTAAATACCTGCAACGAACAACAAAGAATCGCCCGGTAAAAAGAATCCCGCAAACAATCCTGTTTCTGCAAAAATTACGAAAACGACAAACCATATTCCACCGAAAATTATATAGAACATCGGCGTTATTAAGTCTTTCCAGGTAAATTTTTTATTTACAGTAATGATATTATCCTTGGCAATATCTGAAAAAGAAAATGTTTTGGTATTATAGTCCTTACCTGTTATAGTAAAGGAATCATTTTTATTTAATAGGAAAGTTTTTGCAGCTTTTCCATCGGGTATATAATTTATACCATTAAAATAAACCGTAATATTCTTAGCTTCTGATTTATACTGATTTTTAAATTTAAGGGTGACACTGTCCTGCGCCGCGACATTTTTAACTATTAAAAAAGCAAATACTATAACTATTAGTTTGTGCATCAAATACATTTAATATTGGTAATTTATTTTAATCGTTTTCCGCATGCTTTAACTCCCCTTCCATTTTACTAACTACGGCAGTTGCAATGCTGTTGCCAACAACGTTGGTTGCGCTTCTACCCATATCGAGCAAAGGATCTATCCCCAAAAGCAAAGCCAGGCCTGCTTCCGGGATATTGAAGGTGGCTAACGTTCCGGCTATTACAACCAGCGAGGCTCTAGGCACGCCTGCTATCCCTTTGCTCGTAAGCATCAAGACCAATAACATACTTATCTGGGTTGTGATATCTAAGTGTATGCCATAACTCTGTGCAATAAATAAAGATGCAAACGTCATGTACATCATGCTGCCATCAAGGTTAAAGGAATATCCCAAAGGCAATACAAAACTCACAATTTTATCTTTACAACCAAATCTTTCCAGCTCTAACATTGTTTTAGGAAAAGCCGCTTCGCTGCTAGAAGTACTGAATGCAATAAGCGCGGGCTCTTTAATTCTCCTCATTAAATTAAAAACTCTTTTGCCAATAAATGCAGCACCGGCTAAAATGAGCACAATCCATAACAAAGCAAGCCCAAAATAAAATTCGCCAATAAATATTGAATAGGTTTTTAAAATACCTAATCCCTGCTTTGCAATAATAGCAGCCATTGCACCAAAAACTGCGAATGGTGCAAAATTCATTACATACCCGGTTATTTTTAAAATTATATGCGCCATTGCATCGAGAGCCCTTACAACAGGTGCAGCAATATCTCCCAAGGCAGCCGCAGCAACACCAAAGAAAAGTGCGAAGACTACTATCTGTAAAATTTCATTTTTTGCCATTGCATCTACTACGCTTGCAGGAAAAACATGGTAGAAAAATTCCTTCACACTTAACGCTGCTTTATCTAACCCTAAGTTTGCATTTGCATCTGGCAGGGTAAGATGCATAGCAATACCGGGTTGAAAAAGATTCACTAATATCAAGCCAAGCAATAAACTCATAAGCGAAGCAGATAGAAACCAAAGCAATGTTTTGCCTCCAATGCGACCAACAGCACTTATATCACCCAACTTTGCAACACCAACAACCAAGGTTGTAAACACAAGTGGCGCAACAATCATTTTTATTAATCGCAAAAATATATCTGCGAGTATAGTAAACCAATCAAGTTTTTTATCACGGGCTTTGATTATTTCACTTTTTTGGGTTGATAATAAAGTATTTTGTTTTACAAGATTTTTGTATTGAACATTATTGGTATCAATCATTGCGGCCATTCTGCCATCGATGTTTTTTATTGAATCATTTAAAAGTGTAAAAGCACTAAATGTACTTTCACCCGAAGCATCATCTGTAATTTTCTTTTCAGTTTCTTTTTTTAAAACCTCCAGTTGTTTTTTCTGTACAGCGAATTTTTGATAGGTGACAGTATCTTTTGCGGTTTCAAAAAATTTCATTTTGTCGTGCAAACTTTTCTGTTGAATCTCTGCATTTGCAATGCTTCGGTTTTCGTTCCCTACATAATATGTATTCAGTAAAAATCCTGCAACAATACCAAGTACCAAGCCGATACCAATGTATAAAGTGAGTTTACTACGCCCAGCCGGCTTTATTTCCATATACTAAAGTTATAATTTGCAATATAGTATTTAATGCTTGTTGTAAGAAAGTGTATATCAAAATTATAATGAGAGATGCTTTATAAAATTTATTGCTTAATTTTCGCATTCATTTTTACCAAAACTAAATATATATATGGGTTTATTTGTAAAAAAGCCGATGAGTGTGTTGTTGGCAGAAGCCGCCGATACCGAAAAAGGTTTAAAGAAAACTTTAAGTGCGGGTGCCCTTGTAGCATTGGGTATTGGAGCAATTATTGGTGCGGGCCTTTTTGTGAGAACTGCTGCGGCGGCGGCACAAAGTGCAGGACCTTCTGTAACTATTGGATTTATTGTGGCAGCCATTGGTTGTGCACTTGCAGGATTGTGTTATGCTGAGCTTTCTTCTTCCATTCCAATTTCGGGGTCTGCATATACATATACTTACGCTACAATGGGAGAATTAATGGCATGGATTATTGGTTGGGATCTTGTATTGGAATATGCAGTAGGTGCAGCAACAGTGGGCATTGCATGGAGTGAGTATTTAAACAATTTACTGGTAAATGTTTTACATTGGAAAGCAATTGCCTACGAATGGTGCCATTCTCCTTTTCAACATTCTATACCAGATGCTGCCGGAGTTATTCATCATGGAATATTAAATATCCCCGCTTTTGCTATCGTTTCAGTGCTAAGCTTATTATTAATAAAGGGAACACAAGAGTCGGCGTTTGTAAATGGAATTATCGTAATTGCAAAAGTGGCAATTGTAGTTTTAATAATAATATTTGGGTGGGGCTTTATAAATCCTGCTAATCATGTACCATATATTCCTGAACCTTCTACCTACACAGATCACGCAGGAGTAACACATGCATTTGGTGGAATAATGGGAATACTAGGAGCTGCAGGTACTGTATTTTTTGCCTTCATTGGTTTTGATGCAGTTAGTACAGCAGCACAGGAAACAAAGAATCCTAAAGTGGCGATGCCTATCGGTATTCTTGGTTCATTAGCATTATGTACTGTTTTGTATATCTTATTTGCACATGTACTTACAGGTTTGGGTGATGTAAATTTCTTCCGTACAGAAGGTGGTGAGGCATCTGTTGTAGCAGCAATAAACAAATTTATGCCGGGTTATGGTTGGTTGGGCAAATTAGTAACAGTAGCTATTCTTGCAGGTTTCTCATCTGTAATATTAGTAATGTTATTAGGCCAAAGCCGTGTGTTTTATAGTATGAGTAAAGACGGTATGTTGCCTAAAGTTTTCAGTGACGTACATCCAAGATACAAAACACCTTACAAGGCAAATTTATTTATACTTGTTATTGTAGGTTCGTTTGCAGCTTTGGTGCCCGGAGATATTGTGGGTGACATGACAAGTATAGGAACTTTATTTGCATTTATGCTCGTTTGTATTGCTGTAATTATTCTGCGCAAAACAGATCCTGATCTCCCACGCCAGTTTAAAACTCCTTGGGTTCCTGTAGTCCCTATCTTAGGGATTATTGTTTGTGCTGCTATGATATTTGGACTTGGCTGGACGAACTGGTTAAGATTGATAGCATGGCTGGCTATTGGGTTTGTAATTTATTTTGGATATAGCAGATACCACAGCAAACTTGATAACGGAACTATAAAAAAAGACTAAATAATAACGTTTAAAAAATATCTCGAAATTTTCGAGGGCACTAAAAAAGGGTCAATAAAAAAGGGCTTATGAATAAGAAAATTCATAAGCCCTTTTCTCTTCAATATTCTAATTCCTAAAATATTATTTCTCAAATATGAGATTTAAAAAGGGTTAATTGCATGTTTTCAAACTATTTTCAATCAGGTAAATTATTATTGGGACTTTTTCAGTACCCTCAAATTTTCGGGACTTTTTTTTGTAAATCATTCTCTAGTTATCGCATATTTAAAAAAAATTTGGATACTTTTTTGATGTTAAATTCTTGTATATCAAATTAAAAATTATGGAAATAAAAAATATTAAAGCAATTGTAACCGGGGGCACATCTGGAATTGGATATGAAACTGCAAAACTCATGAGCTCTCAAGGTGCAAAGGTTGTAATCTGTGGGAGAAGTGAAGAAAGCGTGGCTGCTACTGCGAAAGAGCTGCAGGTATTTGGAATCAAGGCAGATGTATCTATACATGAAGATGTAAAAATATTATTTGAATTTGCCATTGAAAAAATGGGTGGTTTAAATACGTTGGTAAACAATGCAGGTTTGGGGTTCATGGGTTCGTTAGTAGAAACCTCTGTAGAAGATTTTACCAAAACATGGGATACAAACACAAAGAGTATTTTTATGTGTGGCCAGGCAGCAGCTAAATATTTTATTGAAAAAAATACGGGCAACATTATAAATATTGCTTCAATGGGTGCAGTAAAAGGTTTTGCAAATGGTTCAGCATACTGTTCCAGCAAATCTGCGATTAATGGCCTTACTATGAGCTGGCAGGCAGAATTGCGCAAATTCAACGTAAGGGTATCGCAGGTAAATCCAAGTGAAGTAATTACACCTTTTGCAGAAAAATTAGGCTATCAATCACAAAATACAGATCATAAATTAAAAGGATTAGAAATAGCATAGGTAATAGTGTCTATGCTTGCGTTAAATGATATTGGTTTTATACCTGAAATAAATGTTTGGGCTACTAATCCATAGTAATTTTATTTTCTTATACCTTGCCCTAAAATATCTTTGCAATAAAATAAAATAGTCATCATAAATCATTAATTAATAAAACTTAAATATTATGACAGCAGCTAAAGGCTATGCAGCACAAAGCCCAACAACAGACCTTGCCCCATGGAATTTTGAAAGAAGAGAAATGGGACCTCACGATGTGCAAATAAAAATTTCATTTTGCGGCGTATGCCATTCAGATCTTCACCAGATAAAAAATGACTGGTTCCCAGGAATATTTCCTATGGTACCGGGGCATGAGATTGTTGGCACCATTATAAAAACAGGCGATTCAGTAACCAAATTCAAGACCGGAGAACTTGCAGGCGTAGGGTGTATGGTAGACTCCTGTAGAACCTGCGACAATTGCAAAGAGGGAATAGAGCAATATTGTGAAAATGGAAATGTTGGCACTTACAATGCAATGGGTAAAGATGGCGTTCCTACCTATGGTGGCTATTCAGATAATATTGTGGTTCACGAAGATTTTGTATTGCATATTTCTGATAAACTTTCCTTGCCTGCAGTTGCACCGTTGTTGTGTGCGGGTATTACAACTTACTCGCCGCTGCGCCACTGGAAAGTTGGTAAAGGCCACAAACTTGCCGTACTTGGGTTAGGCGGCTTGGGACACATGGCTGTTAAATTTGGTGTTGCATTTGGTGCAGAAGTTACAGTGTTGAGCACTTCAGCCTCAAAAGAAGAGGCTGCAAAAGCTTTAGGTGCACATCATTTTATTGTAACAAAAGATGCTGCACAGGTGGCATCTGTAAAAAATTCATTTGACTTTATTTTAGATACCGTTTCAGCTGAACATGATATGGGAATGTATCTTGGAATGCTTAAAACAAACGGGACGCATATTTGTGTAGGTGCACCTTCTAACCCACATAAAATTTCTGCTTTTGCACTTATTGGCGGCAGAAAAAGTGTAGCGGGTTCGGGGATAGGTGGTATTGCAGAAACACAGGAAATGCTTGACTATTGCGCCGAACATAACATTGTCTCCGACATTGAAATGATCGATATAAAAGACATCACTGCATCTTATGACAGAATGGTTAAAGGCGATGTTCGTTACAGGTTTGTGATAGATATAGCAACTCTTTAAAAATGACTTTATATAAAAATCCCCTTTTGGCAATGCTCAAAGGGGATTTTCATTTTTAATAAATTATTCAAAAGTAGTCATCATCTTTCAAGCTTAAAATTCTTATCTGTTGCAGGGCGTACGGGGGCATTGGCAACTTTGTAACCTGTCCTATACATCCAGTCAGCCATCTTTTTTAATTTAGGATAATTAATATTTTGTGCATTGTCCTGCGGTGTATGATAGTCAGGATGTAATAGGGTTGTATACATTATTGAAGGAATACCCAACCTTGCATAAGGCAAGTGATCACTTCTAAAATACCAGCCCTCGGGGTGAGTAACTTTATCCCACGATGAGTCCAGTTTAAAATTTGGACCTTCCTTATTAGCAGCAAAGGCCATATTAACCAAGTCATCAGAATTTCTATGCGGCGGTATGCTCCCTAATATAGTTGCGCTGTCAATATTGTTTCTGCCAATCATATCTCCATTTAAAACCGCAACAATCGATTTTAGTGGTACGGTAGTATGTTGTGAATAATATCTGGAACCCAACAAACCCCTTTCCTCTGCACCGTGTATTACAAATAAAATGGAACGCTTTGCAGGATATTTTGCAAACGCCCTTGCATTTGCAAGCACAGCAACATTAACGCTTCCATTATCGTCCGCACCATAAAAAATTGAATCATTTTTAATTTCATTCCTTATACCATGTGCATCTGTGTGGCCGCTATAAAGCACGTATTCAGATTTTAATTTCGCATCTGTTCCGTCAATCTTGCCTACTACATTTACTGACGGATAATCATATTTCGATACAATGATATTTGCTTTCAAGATTGCGGTGCTTTGCATCAATTCATTTTTCGCATTGGCGTGCAACCAAAGAACAGGAACAGTAGTTGACAGATTTTCGTTTGGTCCGCCTTCAATATCATAAGTACCTCTTTTAAAATTTTCATTTGCATCATCCCAGGCTTGCTCTTCCGTTTCGTCGGCAATAAAAATAATACCAACAGCTCCTTTTTTCTGAAACGGCAAACCGTACTTTGTATATATCGCCCTGCTATAACGCCATGTAGGCAAAGAAATATTTAAATTAATATCTTTCTTGTTGGCTTCAATTGCAACAATTTTACCTTTCACATCTGTTGTTGAATTACCAAGATCCAGCGCATTTCCTAAATAGATAATTGGTGCATCTATTTTAATATTCGCCATTTGAGCTATGGCAATATCCTTCCAAAGTACCAAGGGCTTTTCATTTAAATAAAAAGTAGATTGCGGGGTTACAAAATTGCGCCACAAAGTAAAATACTGAAAATAAGTTCCATCATCTCCCGCAGGTTTAATACCAATTGCTCTGTATTTTTCGGCCAGCCATGCTGCAGCTTTTAATTCATCTAATGTACCTGCGGAACGTCCTTTAAATTTTGCATCGGCGAATTCATACAAATCTTTTTTAAGTTCGTCTGTTTTAATAAAATTTAATCCGGGTAAATTATTTGGCTGGGCAAATACATTTAGAGCCATCAAAAAAAACAAATTTGTAAATATTAATCTCATTAATCGGGAGTTGTTGTGGAATAAAATTGTTGGGTTAAAATTAGTGTATTTATATTTTTAAAAAATTTATCTTATTTCCTGATGATTAATATATAAATGGAATTAGTGTTTGGTAATTGTAGATAATGTTTCAAATAACAATTATTTAATTTCAATTTCATCTACAAATAAATGTGTATCACCACCTGGGCTTTCATGCCATTGAGGAAGCTTGCCGTATTGCACTGCTTTTATTTTTACAAACCTTGTTTTGGTTGGTGCAAATGTTGCGGTTACATTTTTTACCTGCGGATCAAGATCTTCAATCGGTAAAAAATTATTTGTATCAGATACTGTGTTATAAGTTAAACCATCGCTTGAAACCTGCACAATCATTTGCTTGGGTGCAACAATCCAAGCACGTGTATCCTGTAAAAAACCGGCTGTTACAGTTGAAATTATTGTGGGTATTTTAAGATCTATTGTAACATCCATATCATTTTTTTGATAACCCTGCCAGTTTCCTTTTCGCCAGTTTGTTTCGCCACGTATGCCGTCAATTAAACCCAATGCGCCACCGCCATCATACATTTGTTCGTAAGCGCTGTTTAATTTTACTGCCCAGTCATGCGCCATTTTTTTGAAGATAGCTGTTGTTGCAAAACTCTTTTTTCCTTCCGTATTATATGCAATTGCTTTTACCGTTTGTGATTCGTTTATAGTAAGTGGCTTAGTGTATTTTGTAGATTTATTTGTGGGTTCACTACCATTGGTGGTAAAATAAAGAGTGATATTTTTTTGTGATGAAGTGATGGGAACTATTTTAGATTTTTGAAAAGAGACAGAGCCACCTTCTATAGTGGGATTTATTATAAGTTGTAAACTTTTAATTGTTGCATGGGTTCTTGGTCTTGGAGTTTCAGGTTTTATTCCTTGCATTTGAAAAATTAAAAGACCATTTTTTAAAATTTTTTCATGATCCAAATATTTGTATATCCCACTGCTATCGTCTACCGATTGAAAAGATTTATAATTAGCAGTATTAAAACTCTGCTTATTTAGATTCATTACATCTATTTTAAAATCTGACTTATTTTCATTGTGAATTATAATCTTTGAAAATAACGGTGTCCCTAAATCATAATAATCCGTCCCCGGCGTAACTTGATAAAACCCCATTGCACTTAGCACATACCATGCACTCATTTGCCCGCAATCTTCATTTCCTATTAAACCATCAGGAGTATTTTTATAAAATTCGGTTTGAATTTGATGTACAATTTTTTGTGTTTTCCACGGGGCATTTGTATAATTGTATAAGTATGCAATGTGGTGGCTTGGCTCGTTGCCATGTGCATATTGACCTATCAATCCTGTGATATCACTTTGCTCCCTACCTGTTGTTTGTGTTGATGTAGAGAATAAAGCATCCAGCTTTTTTTCCAATGCATCAGGGCCGCCTGTCATTTGTAAATAGCCTCCAATATCCTGCGGCATGTAAAAACTATATTGCCATGCATTGGCTTCTGTATAATTATTATTTACTTCTTTTGGGTCAAACGGACTCAGCCAATCGCCGTTTTTTCGCGGACGCATAAAGCCCGTTTTTGGGTCGAGTACATTTTTATAATACTGTGCACGCTGTATAAATTCATCATACACTTTCTGGTTGCCAATTGCTTTTGCAAAAATGGCAATGCACCAATCATCGTATGCATATTCTAATGTTCGACTAACACTTTCCTGTTCATCATCGCTTTCAATTAAACCCTTTGATTTATATGCGGCCAAGCCAAAATGATCCATATTTGCGCTGTGCAACATTGCCTCTAATGCAAGATTGGTATCAAAGTTTGTAATTCCTTTCATATAAGCATCTACAATTACAGGAATGCTGTGGTAGCCAATCATACATTCCGTTTCATTGCTTGCCAGTTCCCAAACAGGCAACCTTCCGCCTTCTTTATATTGTGCCAAAAAGGTTTTTATGTAATCCAATATTCTTGCCCTGTCAATTATGGTATAAAGCGGGTGTGCACCACGGTAAGTATCCCACAAACTAAAAACAGAATAATAAGTAAATCCTACTGCTTTGTGAATGTTATTGTCACGTCCTCTGTAGGTTCCATCAACATCCATATTTACACAAGGCACTACAGCTGTGTGATACAGCGCTGTATAAAATATTTTCTTTTTTTCTTCATCACCGGTCACGTCAATTTTTCCCAAGGCTGTATTCCATTTTTTTTCGGCTGAAAGTTTTGCATTTTCAAAATCCCAACCAGATAATTCTGCTGTAAGATTTTTTTTAGCACCCTCTACACTTGTTGATGACAATGCAACCTTTACATAAATATTTTTATCTGATGCGAGATCAAACTGAAAAAAAGCTTTAATGTTTTTTGAAGAAATTTCACTCAATTTATTTTGTAAAAGTAAACTGTCATTGTTCCAAATACCGTAATTTTTTATTGGCTTTGAAAACTTCATTACAAAAAATATGTATTGGTTTTGAGCCCAGCTTTTACTTCGCCGCATTCCAGTAACGGTAACACTGTCTTCTATTTTTAAAGATGATTCCAATACTTCATCCCTGTGTTTCAAATCTAAAATAATAGTATTGTCATTTTCATTTGAAAAAGTATAATGGTGAAAACCTACTCTTTCTGTGGTAGTAAATTCGGTATATATGTTGCCTTTATCTAACAATACACCGTAATAACCTGCAGATGCTTTTTCATTTTTATGAGAAAAATTTGATCCGTAAATTTTGTTATCGGGTGAAGGTTCACCTGCCATCGGCATAACAAGAATATCGCAATAATCGGGTATGCCCGTGCCGCTTAAATGCGTGTGAGAAAAACCATAAATATAGTTATCATCGTAATGGTAACCGCCACAACCATCCCAGCCTTCGAGCCTTGTATCTGGACTTAGTTGTACCATACCATGTGGGGCTGTTGCACCAGGGTAAGTATGGCCATGGCCACCGGTGCCAATAAATGGATTTACCAGTTTTGAATAATTCGTTTGTGCAAATATTGATACTGGAATAAACATTACAGTAAACAAGAAGCAGTGATGGATCTTCATAAATAAGGTTGTATTATTTAAAGCTATTAAAAAAGACTGTTACAATATCTTTTAATTGATGATTAGGGATTCAATTAAAAAATTATATAAAAAAAGCTTCCAAATAATTGGAAGCTTCTCAACAATTAATTCTATAACTTTTTAAAACGGCAAATCATCATCTAGTGGCATATCAGCTGCAGGCATAGGCGTACGTGCTGTTGGTTGAGCCGTGTAACCGGAATTTGAAACATTCCCTGCATTTGAATTTGCATAACCAGATGTTTGTTGTTGTCCTCCTGGGTTATCATTTTTGCCACCAAGTAATTGAATATTTTGTACTCTCATGCGTAAAGTTGCAGAAACATTTCCTTCTTTGTTGGTATAACCTTCTGCTTCAGGCGCACCTTCTGCGTAAACCATCTGCCCCTTTAATAAGTAGGGGGAAATAGCTGTTCTGTCAGTCCAATAAGCACATTCAACCCAAGTAGTTTTTTCTTTTTGGTTGCCCTGCGCATCTTTAAAACGCTCAGTGTGAGCCACGCTGAAATTGATGACATTTTTGCCGTTTACTTCTTTTACGATGCAATCTTTGCCAAGATTACCCACGATTTGTAATTTTACCATAACTGTTTTTTTTAAGTGATGTATTTGTTTAATTGATGTATCTAATAAAGTTAAAATAAAATTTGTATAAGCGTTATTGCTTTTTACTAGTTTAAAAAAGAATATAAAATAATATTTGTATTATAACTATGTAAAATAGTCGGTCGTCTATTGTCCATCGTCCCTATTTACTATTAATTCATTTTTTTCTTCAACGTACTCACTTGGTCCTGCAAATTATTTACAAGGTTTGCCAAAGAATTTACGTCCCACCTTTGCTGAGCGGCCACTTTTCCTATTACAACCTGGGCACTCCAAAGCTCTACAATATCTTCTGCATTTACCTGGTAGGGTTGGTATGAAGGATTATCGCTTACCAACGTAATTTTTGCTTTGTTTTTGGCATTTCTAACAAGTCTTTTATATACAATTCCTTCGTTGCGACTAACAACTATAAAAGCGGCGTTGTTTTTTGCTTCTTCAATCGAGTCTATTTTCTCACCTACAATAATACTTCCACTAGGCGTAGGCAACATACTATCACCAATTATTTCAAATGCCCGGTAATTTCCGCCCGCCAGCATAGGCAATGTAAAAGTGTTTAACTCATCTATAAACTCTGCATCTGCATAGCCTGCAAGGTAGCCAGCTGCCGCTTTTACAGGCACAAAATGAATTAAGTTTCTTTCTTCAGCCACCATCATCTTTTGTCTGCGACGTTTCATCAAATAGCTGCCACTCTCGTTGCTTAGGTCTTTTAAAAAGAGTTCATCAAGACTTAGTTTAAAAATATCGGCAATCAATTCCAGCACATCTAACCTTGGGTCTGCACGTTCTTCTTCATAAGCGCCAATAAGGGATCGCTTAATGCCAAGCTTGTTTGCAAATTCTTCTTGTGTCCACCCTCTTAGTTTGCGAAGGTATTTTAGATTTAATCCTGCTTGTGACATGACAACTAATTTGATTAGTACAAATATACTAATATATTTAGTTTATCAAAATTTATTTTTATTTGCGTTTGCACAACTTTTTTTAATCAGATTGAAAAAACTACATGCTTGAATTTTGCAACATATCTTTATCTGAAATAAATAGAAAGTATGGTCGAGAAAATTAGAATTGGTGCTGTGGGAGCTTTACTTGATGAATATGAGAGAGCCATATTGCAGCTTCTGAAAGTGATTCAACCTTTACCTCAATCAAACCTTATTAAAACTGTAAATCCTACTACTTCCGATAAAAATTGTCAATCTATTCAAACAATATTAACCCATGTATTACATGCTGGTTATGGATATGCTTGCAGCATACAGAATAGAAATATGGTAAGTATTGAACGGCCTCCCAAGGAAGATTATTTAACAGGTGAAGAATACTTCATAGCAATGCAGGAAATGTTTTTATTTACTGAAAATATTTTTGCAAATATTACGGATGATCAATTAGAAGAATTAGACCAGTCATTAAAAATAAAAACGGGATGGAATCAATTATACGATACTGAGCAACTGACTGAACATGCTATAGTACATATATTAAGGCATAGACGGCAAATAGAAAAAATAATTAAACAAAACAATTTATAAAGTCATCCTTACACATTCCTCTGAAAATTATTAAAATTACTTTCATTCTTTAAATTATAACTATGAAAAAATTATTGCTGCTATGTATCGTTGTTTCTATTTTTAAAAATTCGAGTGCACAAATGTCTGCAAGTTCCATTGACTCTTTGGTTAACCTTACTCTCAAAACTTTTGACGTACCGGGCATTGCAGTAGCCATAGTAAAAGATGGAAAAATTGTTCATGCAAAAGGTTATGGTGTTCGCAGCCTTGCCAATAATTTACCCGTTGATGAAAATACATTGTTTGGCATAGCATCCAACAGCAAAGCATTTACAAGTGCAGCACTCGGTATGTTGGTAGATGAAGGCAAACTAAAATGGGATGATAAAGTAAGGGATTATATTCCTGAATTTAAAATGTACGATCCTTATGTAACCGATGCGTTTACTGTAAGAGATTTGCTTACACACCGCAGTGGGCTTGGGCTTGGCAGTGGTGATTTGATGTTTTTTCCTGATGGTGGAAATTTTACAAGGGCAGAAATGATACACAACCTGCGTTACTTAAAACCGCTTTCCGATTTTCGAACAAAGTACGACTATGACAATAATTTATACATAGTGGCCGGCGAAGTAGTGGCCAAAATAAGCGGCATGAGCTGGGAAGAATTTGTAGAGCAACGCATAATGAAACCCATCGGTTTTACAACAACAAAAACATCGTACAATAGGGTAACAAACAATCCAAATATTATAGATGCACATGCCCCTGCCGATGGAAAAGTTATTATGATTCCGCATGACTGGAACCCCGTTGCAAATGCAGCCGGTGGCATTGTAAGCAATCTTACAGACCTTACAAAATGGATCATCCTACAAATGAACGATGGTAAATATGGCAATGGCAAACAACTCTTCAGCAAAGCCGTTCACGATGAAATGTGGAGCCCACAGACCATTATTCAACAAGCGCAGGGCGGTCCATATAACACACATTTTTCTTCTTATGGTTTGGGTTGGTTTTTAAGTGATGTAAAAGGATACAAACAGGTAACTCATACCGGTGGACTTGCAGGAACCGTAACACAAATAACTTTATTGCCCGAGCTTAAACTCGGCATCATCGTTCTCACAAACCAACAATCTGGTGCAGCTTTTAGCGCCATTACAAACACTATTAAAGACAGCTACCTTGGTTATCCGAACCGTGGCTGGGTAAAAACGTACAGTGATAGGGTTGCAAGCGGTAATGCAGCAGCAAAAAAAATAAGCGATCAAATTGTTGCAGATGTAGCAGCTCAACAAAAGCTGGGTGCTGTAAAAGTTACTGACAGTTTATTTACCGGCACTTACAACGATAAGTGGTTTGGTAATGTAACAATTACTGCTAAAAATGGCGGGCTGTGGTTTGCGGCTGTAAAATCGCCGCGGCTCAATGGTTATGTAACGCCCTACAAAGCCAATACTTTTATTGTAAAATGGACCGATAGAAGTTTTGATGCAGATGCCTATGTTTTATTTAATATGGACAGAAATGGTAAAGCAAGCGGTTTTACGATGGAATCTATTTCGCCGTTAACTGATTTTAGTTTCGATTTTCAGGATCTTGATATGAAGAGAGTGAAGTAGTTAATGGGGAATTTTACGCAGATTTTTATTTGGGGCTTTGGGCATTTGTAACTTTTTTGATCATTTGTCAGGGCTTTGCGTTGCTATCTTTTTATTCGCTGAAGCGATATAAAAAGGATATCCACTTCAATCCCGCAGCCCTTCATCCTTTTATGATTTTTTAACTTTTTTAAATGTGGGGAAATATAAACACAGCTTGCCCCAATTTTACCCAAGTACGGAATTTAAAATCAATTTAAACTTCATACTGATGTTTCTCATACGAGGGGCATCTTTTTTGCCATACATTGCAAGCAGAAATACAATAATGTATTTTTTATTAAATATTAAATTACTTCTTATGAAATCAATTTCAATTGCCATTTTATTGATGGGTGCAATAACGTTAACCAATTGCTCATCATCAAGCATGATGGGAGATTCTTCTAAATCAGTGATGGTAGGCGGTGCAGAAATGATGCCTTCAAAAAACATTGTTGAAAATGCAATGAACTCTAGCGAACATACTACGCTTGTTGCTGCAGTAAAAGCTGCCGGTCTTGTTGAAACTTTACAAGGCCCGGGACCGTTTACTGTTTTTGCTCCAACAAACGCCGCATTTAATTTATTACCGGCAGGTTCAGTAGATCTTTTAGTAAAGCCATATAACAAAATGACGCTTACAAAAATTCTAACGTCGCATGTAGTTGCAGGCAGAATGAGTGCAGCTGACCTTGCAAAAATGATTAAAGACGGCAACGGTATGGCAACGCTTACAACTTTATCAGGTCATAAATTAATGTTGTCTCGCCAGGGAGATACTATTTTAATTAAAGATGAAAACGGTGGAACTGCGGTTGTAACTACTGCAAATGTTTATCAAAGTAATGGTGTAATTCATGTAATTGATCATGTTTTAATACCGTCGTAATAAAAATAATAATTTAAAAAAACCAGAGATAATTTCTCTGGTTTTTTTATGTCTTAACCAAACAGTTTCTATATAAACATACTATAAATTTGCATAAATTTTTTAAATGATAAATGCATCTATCATTACCATTGGCGATGAACTTTTAATAGGGCAGGTAATTGACACCAACAGCGCTTTTATAGCCCAGCAAATGAACCTTGCAGGTTTTTTAGTTACACGTAGAGTAGCTGTTGGGGATGATTACGATGCTATAAGAAGCGCCTTAGATGAAGAAAAAAAACATGCTGATATTATTTTAATCACTGGTGGCCTCGGCCCCACTGCTGATGATATTACAAAGCTTTTGCTTTGCGAATATTTTGGCGGTAAGATGGTTGTTGACGAAACCACCCTATCATTTGTACAGCATCTTTTTGAGAATATTTTTAAACGACCTTTTACTGAAAGAAACAGAAAACAGGCAGAAGTGCCTGACGTATGTACCGTTGTTCAAAATAAAAAAGGCACTGCACCGGGTATGCTATTTAGCCAGCAGGTAAATGAGAAAGAAAAGATATTTGTAAGCATGCCGGGTGTACCTTTTGAAATGATGGCAATGATGACGGATGATGTAATACCTTATTTAAAAGAAAAATTTACAACTACTCATATTGTTCACCGGACTTTGTTAACATCTGGTATTGGTGAGAGCATGTTGGCAGATATGATCATTGATTTTGAAAACGATTTACCAAAAAATGTTAAGCTCGCTTATCTGCCAAGTTATGGAATGGTGAGGTTACGGCTTACAGCAACAGGCAAAAATACGGCAAGTGTAGATGAAAGTATAGAAGAACTATTTGCTGAATTAAAAAAACTTACTGCAGAATTTTTAGTGACAGATGTTGATGAGACAATGGAAAAAACGGTAGGGAAATTGTTGTTGAAAAATAGAAAAACGATGAGTACCGCAGAGAGTTGTACAGGAGGTTATATTGCACACCTTATTACTGCAATGCCGGGTTCTTCAGCATTTTATAATGGCAGCGTTGTTAGTTATTCCAACGAAGTAAAACAAAATATGCTACAGGTAAAGAAGGATACGCTGGATGAAGTTGGTGCAGTAAGTGAAGAGGTGGTTAGGGAAATGGCGATTGGTGTGTTAAAAAATATTGGCGCAGATTATACCATCGCTGTGTCGGGCATTATGGGACCCGATGGAGGAGTGCCCGACAAGCCAGTTGGAACAGTTTGGGTTTGTGTAGGCAACATAGAAAAACTTGTTACACATAAATTTAGTTTTAGGTTTGACAGGGAAAGAAACATAAGATTAACGGCATTGAACGCACTCAATATGTTGCGAAAATTTATCTTGGAGAATAATTAATAAAAAATTAAAACTTTTAGCATTGTTTATAACAGAAACCCAAATACGGATGCATTATGCACTCACAGACCAAATGGGTGTTGTGTATTATGGCAACTATGCGCAGTTTTACGAAATCGGCAGGTCAGAAGCCATTAGGCAATTAGGCTATACTTATAAAGATATTGAGGCTATGGGAATTATAATGCCAGTGGTTGAAATGAACAGCAAATTCCTTCGCCCTGCAAAATACGATGATCTTATTACTGTAAAAACTACATTAAGAGAATTGCCGACAGGACATGCCATCAATTTCTTTTTTGAAATTTTTAATGAAGAAGATAAATTGTTGAATGCAGGCAATGTTATTCTTTATTTTATGGAGGCTGACACAATGAAACGATCTAAAATGCCTATCGCATTAGAGGAAAAATTAAAAGGATATTTTAATGTGATGACTAAATAACCACATTAAAATATCCTTTAATTATTATAACTATTTCTAACAATTTACACTCGGTGATAATCACCTTTCCAGTTCTTAATGGCCTGCTTAATTTCTTTAGACGATAGATTTTTTTCAGCCGCTAAATGTGCAAGATCTACAAACTCATTGTTGGGAGCAAAACGTAAAGCAATTACTTGCCCTAAACGTAATTTACTATCAAGCAACTTTCCTGTAATGGCAAAATAGCGCAGATTTTCTTCTGCTCGTATAGCTCTGTCCTGCGCTTTTAAAGCAAAGGCTCTTGCCGCAAATGCAATTGCCAGCAACAATACACTACCGAGCAAAGCAATTGATGGTATCATTAAACCTAAACCAGCACTATAATGCCGATAAAGGTTTAATACGGAAAAAGTTATTAAAACAAGAATACCACCTAATAAACCGTAGTGAAAAGCAGGAATTATTTGCGAGTGATTCTCAAAGTTTTGTTCTTTCATAATAATTAGTTTATCAGAAAATTAGTTTTAAATATTGACGTACTCAAAATTATTTTAATATTTACTAAAATCTTAAAACACATTTTTCATCAAGTGCTGCCAATTACTGTGTACAGGTAAGATTGATTTAAAGTTATTTACCTTTTACAATTATCTTTGCACACAAATAAAAATAAAAAAATGAAAGCAGCATCAGCAAATCTTTTAAATGCAATTGTATTAATTGCAGCAGGGCTCTACGCTTATTTTGTCATTCTTACTCCTGAAGGTACTCGTGCTCCTACAGCCCTTATTCCTGCAGCGTTTGGATTATTATTTCTGATTTTTCAAAAGGGTGTGGCAAACCATAATAAAATCATTTCGCATGTGGCAGTTTTACTTACTTTATTATTGCTGATAATTTGTGCTATGCGTTTTGTAAAGGTGGAGGAGTGGGGAGCTAAAAAATATGTTTTCCTTATTTGTATTGTAAGTAACGCAGTAGCATTAATAGCATTTATAGGCAGTTTTATAGAGGCAAGAAAAAACAGAAAGGTTAGTAATGGTTAAGAAAGTAATTGCAAAGAAGATAACAGAAAAAAAAGTAAAGGAAAAACCTATTATTTTAATTACGAACGATGATGACATCACATCACCAGGCATTCGTGCATTGGTTGAAGCTGTAAAAGACTTCGGTCGTGTTGTTGTTGTGGCGCCAGATAAGCCACAAAGTGGAATGGGACATGCAAT